>NZ_DBGBQB010000001.1:0-5810 GCF_048470075.1 Cetobacterium sp.
TTTTGACTTTTTATGGCAATTATATATTTAGGATTATTTTGTTGTCAATATTTTTATGTAAATATTTCAATAAAAAAAAGGCATACTCTCATTGGAAAAAGCTTTTTTGCTTTAACTTTTGAGGTAGCCTTTTATTTAAAATACTATAACCATTACATTTTCATCTGGTCTTTGTTCATTGGATTTTCTATTAACTTTTCCATTAGTTACCCAATCAAAAAGAAACTTAATATGTGATTCCATATTTCTAATACACTTTCTAGTTCCTTCAACTGTTCCTAATGTCCCATCTTTTTCTCTCAAGAAAAAATCTCTATTTATATTTTCTTCAAAATTGATTGGTGTTCCATGAATATATCCACCACCTGAGAAACGAATCGCATATTTAGCCATTCCCGCAGCATTGTTATACTCATCTCTATAACCCATTTCATACTTTAATACCGGTACAATAAAATACCCTTTTGGAGTATCAAACCCCAATGTGCTTTCCATTCCAGTTTTATTTAAAGTATATGATATAAGTTCCCATTGCCCATCTGAATTTTTCTGAAATATCCCTTGATTTTCATTTTCTAAATCAATAACAATTGCTTTTCTAAAGTTTGGACTAACAGCAGGATATCTTGTTATCACATTTTTACTAACTTTCAATGGTTTTTCAGGAATTGAAAGAGCATTTACATAAACATCATTACCCTTTGCAGACTCTATTGACATCAACGATCTATCAGGTATAAATATCGTTTCACCATTATAACTTGCTCTAGCATTTTGATCTGCTGAAACTCCATATTTATCCTTTACTCTACTCATGTTTTGGTTACTTGGATTTGGTACATATGTATTGATTGAAACTAGCTCTTTTCCTTTAGCTGCCTCTGATTGTAAAAACTGTGTAAGTTTATGAACTCTATTGTTCATCTCTTCAAACTTAAATCTTCTCAATGTAACAAGCATTGCTGATACATATCCCTCTATCCTATTTCCATTTTTATCCTTTAGCTCAACTTTATACCATTCATTTCCATTGGATTCAACCTTTTCCAAAACCTTTAATTTTGTATTGAAAGGGAATCTTACAATCTCTTTAGAGTATATGGATGAGTCCTGTCTTATTGGAGCATCCACACTTTTAATAAAAACATAGTTTAAATACTCTGGCTCAGCCTCATTATTCATTATATTTACGTGTACACTCATTGGTATTACGTTTTCGTACTTTTCTTTTAACGTTTTAGTAACTGCATGAAGTGGTTGTGATAAAAAAGTAAGTCCAAATACCATAATCCCCAAAGAGATTAATTTGCTTTTTTTCATTCTATAACCTACCTATTTTAATTTTGATTCCATCAGTTCTGTAACTATAGTCGGGTTAGCTTTTCCTTTTGATAGTTTCATTACCTGTCCTATTAATCCTTTTAAAACTCTTGGTTTTCTACCCTCATCAGAGTTTTTAAAATCCTCTACCATCTTAGGATTATCTACTAGAACTTGATTTACAATTCCCTCTATCTCTCCTAAGTCAACAACCTGTACCATACCCTCTTCTTTTACAATAACCTCTGGATCTCTACTATCATTTAACTTTATAGTAAATAACTCTTTAGCTATTTTTGATGAAATTACACTCTTTTGAATTAGGTTTATTATTTTCCCTAAATCTTCTGAGGATATTTTAGATTCCTCTATTGTTTTTCCACTCTCTTTTAATTCTCTTAAAACTTCTGTCATTATCCAGTTAGAAGAAAGTTTAGCATTCTCAGTGACTTTTACTACTCTTTCGAAATAATCAGCTAACTCTATCTCATCAGTTAGTATGTTTGCATCATATTCTGGTAATCCATACTCTTCAGTAAATCTTCTTAACTTATCTGTTTTTGATTCTGGCATTAACTCTTTTACTCTTTCAATCTCCTCATTTTTTATAACAAGCTTTGGAAGGTCTGGTTCTGCAAAATATCTATAGTCCATTGCATCCTCTTTACTTCTCATAACTCTTGTTACCTGAGCATCATCATCCCAAAGTCTAGTTTCTTGATCTATTGTTTCTCCATTTTCAATAGCTTCAATCTGTCTTCCAATCTCATAGTCAATAGCTCTAGCTACTGCTTTAAATGAGTTCAGATTCTTCACTTCCACTCTTGTTCCAAAAACTTTGCTTCCCTTTTCCATTACCGATATATTTGCGTCACATCTTAGAGACCCTAATTCCATTGAAACATCACTGATTCCAGTGTATTTTATAGTGCTTTTTAAAAGGTTTAAGTACTCATAAGCTTCCTCTGAACTTCTTAAATCAGGCTCAGATATTATCTCTAAAAGAGGCATTGATGCTCTGTTGAAATTTATTAGTGACTCTGATCCAGCATGTATTGACTTTCCTGCATCTTCCTCTATTTGGATTCTTGTAATTCCAACAGTAAACTCTCTACCTGAATTTAGTTTTACATCTAAATGTCCCTTTTCACAATATGGTTTTTCAAATTGAGTTATCTGATAATTTTTTGGAGTATCTGGATAAAAATAATTTTTTCTATCAAAACCACTTACATTATTGATTTTACAATTTAAAGCCAACGCTGCTTTTATTGCATATTCTACTACTTTTTTATTCAACTTTGGTAATGCTCCTGGATGTCCTAAACATATTGGACATGTATGAGTATTTGTTGGTGAATTATCGTAGTCTGCACTACATCCACACCAAACTTTTGTTCCTGTTTTTAATTGAAGGTGTACTTCAAGTCCTATTACCGATTCCCATTGTCTCGCCATTACACTCTCTCCTTTATCGCTTTTTCAAAAGCATCTCCTGCTTTTAAGATATCTTTTTCTCCAAATGCTCTTCCTAATAGTTGGATTCCAACTGGTAATCCTTCAGTCATTCCTGCTGGTATTGAAATTCCTGGTATTCCTGCTAGGTTTGCTGGTATTGTAAAGATATCTTCCAGATATAATTCCACTGGAGTCTTCTTAGCATCTAATCTAAAAGCAGGTCCTGGTGTTACAGGAGTGAATATAATGTCCACTTGTTCAAAAGCTTTATCAAAGTCATTTTTTATTAATCTTCTAACTTTTTGAGCTTTTTTAAAGTATGCATCAAAGAATCCTGCACTTAAAACATACGTTCCTATCATAATTCTTCTTTTTACTTCATCTCCAAACCCTTCACTTCTCGACTTTGTATATAACTCATCTATATTTGAAGCATTTGTTGTTCTGTGTCCATATCTAACTCCATCAAATCTAGCCAAATTTGAACTAGCTTCTGCAGGTGCTAATACATAGTAAGTTGGAGCTGCATATTTTGTATGGGGTAATGATATCTCCACTATCTCTGCACCTAAAGATTTAAAAGTTTCTAAAGCTTCATCTACAACCTTTTTTACTCCTGGATTTAGTCCCTCTATGAAATATTCTTTCGGAACTCCTATCTTCATTCCTTTTATATCACCAGTTAAATAATCTAAATAATTTGGAACTTCCACCTCTTCCACAGTGGAATCATAATCGTCCACTCCAGCCAGTGTATTTAAAGCTAAAGCTACATCTTTAACTGTTTTAGCAAATGGTCCTATCTGATCCAGTGACGATGCAAATGCCATAAGTCCGTATCTAGATATTCTTCCATAAGTTGGCTTTAATCCAACTACACCACAAAATGATGCCGGTTGTCTAATACTTCCACCAGTATCAGATCCTAAAGATATAAAGCATTGATTTGAGGCAACAGAAGTCGCTCCTCCTCCACTACTTCCTCCAGGAACTCTATCTAAATCCCAAGGATTTTTAGTTGTCTTTTCATAGGCAGATGTTGTTGTAGTTGAACCCATTGCAAACTCATCCATATTTGTTTTTCCAATTATTATTGCGTCTGCATCCTTTAGTTTTTTTACAACTGTAGCGTCATATATCCCTTCATATCCCTCTAATATCTTAGATGCTGATTGAGAAGGTTCTCCTATAGATACCATATTATCTTTTAAAGCTACTGGAATTCCTGCTAAAGCTCCTACTGGTTCTCCATTTTGTATTTTTTTATCAACTAATCTTGCCTCTTCTAGTGCCTTTTCTTTTCTTAAAGACACAAAACTTCCGATCTCTCCATCTGTTTCTTCTATTCTATTAAAAATAGCTGTAACAACCTCTTCAGATGTTAACTCTCTATTTAATATTTTTTCTTTTATTTCAAAAGCTGTTAACTCATATATCTTCTTCACAGAAAAATCCTCCTTTAAATTTATTCTCCAACTACTTTTGGTACTATTAGTGCTCCATCCTCTGAAGCAGGTGCATTTTTCATAGCCTCTTGAGCTGTTAAAGATTCTCTTACAATATCCTCTCTCAATTTAACTCCAGTTTCATGGATTTGTACTAATGGCTCTACTTCATCAGTATTTATCTCTCCTAAAACATCTATATAATCTAAGATATTATTTAGGTCTTCTTGAAATCTTACAATCTCCTCTTCATTGAATTCCAATCTTGCTAATTTAGCTACATTTAGAACCTCTTCTTTTGTTAAAGACATCTATTTTCCTCCTATATTCTATAATGATTTTAAATACTTTATCTCCTGCGATGTTAGTTTTCTATACTTTCCTAACTCTAAATCACCCAAGTTTATTTTACCAATAGCTTCTCTTCTCAAATAAACTACTGGATGTTTTACCGCATCAAACATTCTTCTAACTTGACGATTTTTTCCCTCTCTAATAGCAATTATAACCTCGCTTTTACCTTGAGCTCTCTTTAGAATCTTTGTTCTAGCTGGAAGAGTTGGTCCATCATCTAAAATTATCCCTTTTGCTAATCTCGAAAGGTCTTTATCTCTTATTTCACCTTTTACAATAGCAAAATACTCCTTATATACCTCTCCCTTTGGGTGTATAACTTTATTAAAGATATCTCCATCATTTGTCAGAATTATAGCTCCCTCTGTATCAGAATCTAATCTTCCAATTGGATATAATCTCTCCTTTGTATCTATTAAATCCACAACAGTTTTTCTACCTCTATCATCTTTTGAAGCACTTAAAACTCCCTTAGGTTTATTAAGTAAAAAATAAACTTTATTCTCTGATTTTGGTTTTTCAAATAACTGCCCTTTTATATAGATTTTATCCTTATCTGTGATCTTCTGTCCAGGCACAACGTCCATTCCATTGACCTTTATATCTCCATTTTCAATAAGTTTATCTATCTCTCTTCTCGATGCATAGCCATTTTGTGCTAGATACTTATTTATTCTCATTGGTTCCATTTAATTTCTCCTTCATATCCTCATATTGTGGTAGCTCCTCTACCGTTGAAATTCCTAAGTATCCTAAAAACTTATCTGTTATCTCATATAAATTTGGTCTTCCTATACTCTCTTTTTTTCCACAAATACGTACAAATTTTCTTTCCTCTAAAGTTTGAATAACTCTATCCGTTGAAACACCTCTAACAGCTTCTATCTCACTTTTAGTTATTGGTTGACGATAAGCTATTATGGAAAGAGTTTCCAAAGCTGCATTGGATAATTTCTTAGGTTTTACATCCTGTTTAAAATACATATTTACTATTTCCCCACATCTTGGGTTTGTAATTAAATAAACAACCTCTTGGTCTATTTCAATATTTATTCCTGTATTAAAACGCTCTTTTTTTAAAATCTCTAAAATCTGTAAAATTTTTTCTACAGATATTGAAAAGAATTTACTTAAATCTCTTATTTTTATTTCATCTCCACCTAATAAAAGTATGGATTCAATCTGTTCTTTTATTCCTATTGTATCATTGTTTATCATATTAATCCCCTATAT
>NZ_DBGBQB010000002.1:0-2764 GCF_048470075.1 Cetobacterium sp.
TAGTAATACTTCGTATTTTAATATGGGAAAAGTTAAAACTATAGGAGAAGCAGAGTTAAATAAAAGTGAAAACAAGAGTTTTAAAAGCTCTTGTTTTTTGTTATTTTATGATTAAAATAAATCTAAAATAGATAGTTTAAATATGATATACTATAAATGAATAGACTTATTAAAGTTAATCACTAGGAGGGAATTTTATGGCAGTTGTAGAAAAGGATAACTTCAAAGATAATCTTTGGAAAGCATGTGATAAATTAAGAAATAATATGGATCCAGCAGAGTATAAATATGTTGTACTAGGATTGGTATTTTTAAAATATATAAGTGATAGATTTGAAAGCAAATACAATGAATTAGTTGGAGAGGGAGAAGGTTTTGAAGAGGAAAGAGATGAGTATACAGCAGAGAATATTTTCTGGGTTCCGAAAGAAGCTAGATGGGCAGAGATAGTTAAAAGTGCAAAAACTCCAGAGATTGGAATAAAAATTGATGAGGCTATGTATGCTATTGAAAAAGAGAATAAAACATTAAAGGATGTTCTATATAAGATATATTCAAATCCTCTTTTGGATAAAGGAAAACTAGGAGAGTTAATAGATATAGTTGGTGGAATTAACTTGCAAGCTAAAACAGATAAAGGACAAGATGTACTTGGTCAAGTTTATGAGTTTTTCTTAGGAAAGTTTGCTAACTCAGAGGGAAAAAATGGAGGACAATTCTATACTCCAGAGTCTATTGTTAAAACTATAGTTGAATGTTTAGAGCCTACAAAGGGAAGAGTATATGACCCTGCTTGTGGAAGTGGAGGTATGTTTGTTCAATCTGAAAAGTTTATAAAAAATCATAGCGGAAGAATTGGAGATATATCTGTATTTGGACAAGAGAGTAATGGAACTACTTGGAAACTATGTAAGATGAACTTAGCTATTAGAGGAATAGAGGTTGATTTAGGAGATGAACCAGCTGATACATTTACAAAAGACCAGCATAAAGGTAAGAAGATGGATTATATCATGGCTAATCCACCATTTAATATAAAAGATTATTGGCATGAATCTTTAGATGGAGATGCTAGATGGAAATATGGTACACCTCCAGAGGGAAATGCTAACTATGCTTGGCTACAACATATGGCACATCATTTATCACCAAATGGAACAGCTGGAATAGTTCTAGCAAATGGATCACTATCATCTAACACTTTAAATGAGGGAGAGATTAGGAAAAATATGATAGAGGATGATTTAGTAGATTGCGTTGTAGCTCTTCCTGATAAGTTATTCTTAACTACTGGAATTCCAGCTTGTATATGGTTTTTAAATAGAAACAAAAGTAATCCTAAACATAGAGAAAGAAATGGAGAGATTCTATTTATAGATGCTAGAAAAATGGGTGTTCTTGTAGAAAGAAGTTTAAGAGAGTTATCACCTGAAGATATTCAAAAGATAGCTGATACTTACCATATGTGGAGAGGTTCATATAAAGGTGAGGGAGAGTATGAAGATATTCAAGGTTTCTGTAAGAGTGCAACATTTGAAGAGGTTAAAGGACATGAATATATATTAACTCCAGGAAGGTATGTAGGAATAGAAGAAGCAGAGGACGATGGAATCCCTTACGAGGAAAAGATGGCAGATTTAAGTGCAAAACTAGCTGAACAATTTGCAAAGAGCAGACACTTAGAAGAAGAGATAAGAGCTAACCTAGCTAAGTTAGGATTTGATATATAATGGTGGAGAATAAAGATATGGAAGAGTTAAAAGAGACTTATATAGAAATTAAGTTAGGAGATATCGCTTATTTTCAAAAAGGATTTGCATTTAAGTCAAAAGATTTTGAAAATGTAGGAAGGAAAATTGTAAAAGTTTCAAATTTAACAGATCAAAGTATAGATATAAACTCGTGTGTATGCTTAGCCGAAAAATTAGCTGAAAAATATGAGAGATATTCATTAAATTTAGATGATATAATAATAACTACTGTAGGTTCTTGGCCAACCAATCCAGCTTCAGTGGTAGGAAAAGTGATAAAAGTTCCTAAAAAAGCAGAAACTGCACTTCTTAATCAAAATGCAGTTAGGATAAGAGCAAATGAAAAAATAACTCAAAAATATTTGTACTATGTTTTAAAATATGAAAAATTTAAGAACTATATTATAAATACTGCACAAGGAAGTGCTAGTCAAGCTAGTATAACTCAGGAAGATATAAAAAATTATTTAATAAAATTACCATCACTAGAAACCCAAGAAAAGATAGCCTCAATATTATCAGCTCTTGATGATAAAATAGAAATCAATAATGAAATGAATAAAACTCTTGAAGAGACGGCACAAACTCTTTTCAAAAGATGGTTTATAGATTTTGATTTCCCAAATGAGAATGGAGAGCCATATAGAAGTAGTGGTGGAAAAATGGTAGATAGTGAACTTGGAGAGATTCCAGAGGGATGGGAAATTAAGGAAGTAGAAAATATAATTGAGGTTAAAGATGGAACACATGATTCGCCAAAGAAAAGCGAAGCTGGATATAAGTTAGTAACTTCCAAACATTTAGAAAAGAATAAAATAAATTTTGAGAGTGCAAATGTAATTTCTGAAGAAGATTATATTAAAATAAATAAAAGAAGTCAGGTTAATCAGTATGATATCTTAATTAGTATGATTGGGACAATTGGAAATTTATATTTAGTAATGGAGGAAAAAATAAATTATGTAATAAAAAATATAGGGTTATTTAAAACTTCCCAAAATAAAGAATATTAC
>NZ_DBGBQB010000003.1:0-5556 GCF_048470075.1 Cetobacterium sp.
ATATAAGGAGAACTAAATATAAATAGCTAATATATAAACTTAGAACACTATATTTTTAAATAAAAATGCACAATATTAAGGAGGCTGTTAAATGAGGTTAGAGATTGGAAATTTTTATGTGAATGATGTCCGTTTTGGTGATATCAACTCTTACTCACAGGGAGTTCTTACTATTAATAAAAAAGAGGCATTGGATTTTATAATGGAAGATGATTCTATAGTTGAAGCAGATATTGTTATAGCAAAACCTGGTGAGAGTAAAAGAATTGTTCCTATTAAAGAAGCTATTGAAGCAAGGGTTAGAGTGGATGGGAGATGTTTATTTCCAGGGGTTACTGGGACATTGGAGCAAGCTGGAGATGGGAAATTATATGCACTAAAAAATATGAGTGTTATGGCTGTTGGAAAACATTGGGGAAGTTTTGGAGATGGACTTGTTGATATGAGTGGAGAAGGAGCAGATTATTCATATTTTTCAAAGCTTATAAATGTCTGTCTTGTAGCTAATACAAATGAAGAGTTTGAACAGAGAGAACAGCAGAAAAAAAATAGGGCTTTAAGATGGGGAGCTATGCGATTGGCGGAGTATATAGGAAGGAGTGTTAAGGAGTTAATACCGGAGAGTAGAGAGATTTTTGAGCTAACACCCATAACAAAAAGGAATAAAAATACAACTGATCTTCCAAGCGTTGTATATGTTATGCAAGCTCAGTCACAAATGGAGATGTTGGGATATAATGACCTACTTTATGGTTGGGATATGAATAGAACACTTCCAACTTTTATGCACCCAAATGAAATCTTAGATGGAGCGATAATTGGAGGCTCATTCATGCCTTCCTCTTCTAAATGGTCAACATATGATATGCAAAATTTACCAACGATAAAGGAACTTTATTCTGAACATGGAAAAACACTTAATTTTTTGGGAGTAATTGTATCCAACTTAAATGTTTCTTTAGAACAGAAAAATAGAGCGGCTCTCTATGTAGCTCAAATTGCGAAATCTTTAGGAGCAGACGGAGCAATTTTAGCAGAGGAGGGATACGGAAATCCTGATGCGGATTTCATTGCATGTTTTTGTGCTTTAGAAGATGCAGGAGTTAAAACTGTTGGAATGACAAATGAATGTACTGGTCGAGATGGGAAATCTCAACCATTAGTTGTTCTCAATGAGCAGGCAAATGCCATAGTTTCATGTGGAAATGTTTCTCAACTTTTATATTTACCACCTATGGATGAAGTGATAGGCGAATTTGAATCAATTGGGCGAGATGGACTTTCTGGTGGGTGGGAAGGAGATGAAAAATTAGGACCCTCTGTAGCTGAAGATGGATCAATTATTATAGAAAATAACTGTATGTTCTGTGGAGATCAAGTTGTAGGATGGTCTAAAAAAACAGTAGTTGAATATTAAGGAGGAGATTATGAGGAAAGGTGTTCTTTATATAAACCAATTTTTTGCAGGTATTGGAGGAGAGGAGAAAGCTGATTTTAATCCAGTATTATTGAGTGGAACAGCGGGAGCTGGATTACTTTTTAATAAATATCTTAATGGAGCAGAGATTACTCATACTATTGTTTGTGGTGACAATTATATAGCATCAAATATAGAGGAGGCAATTGATAAAATTCTAGAGTTAATTAAAGATTTAAAAATGGATTTTTTTATAGCAGGGCCAGCATTTTATGCTGGAAGATATGGAGTTGCTTGTGGAGCAATTGGGAAAGTTATTGGAGAGAAATATAATATCCCAGTATTTAGCTCTATGCATGAGGAAAATCCAGGTGTGAACATGTTTAAAAAGGATTTGATTATTTTTAAAGGTGGAAAGAGTGCAGCATCAATGAAAGATGATATAAAAATAATGACTAACTATATAAATAAAAAGTTTAATCAAACAGAACTGTATTGGGCAGAAAAAGAACGGTATTTTGGAAGGGGGATAAGACACCAAATTCCACCTTCAAATGAGATAGGTCAAGCATCAAAAAGAGCGGTAGATATGCTATTAAAAAAAATAAATAATGAAAATTATATATCGGAATTGATTATTCCTAAAGTGGATAGAGTTCCACCAGCACCACCATTAACGAATCTAAAAGAATCGAAAATAGCTCTTGTTACATCAAGTGGAGTTGTTCCATCAGAAAATCCAGATAGAATTCAATCAGCTTCAGCAACTCGTTGGGGTATGTATGATATAAGTAATTTTGAAAGATTAGAATCGAAGATATTTAAAACAATTCATGCTGGATATGATCCATCAGCAGCAGATGCTAACCCAAATGTTTGTGTACCACTGGATGCTTTAAGAGCCTATGAAAAAGAGGGGATTATTGGAAAAGTTGATACACACTTTTATACAACAGTTGGAACAGGAACGACAGAAGCTGAAGCAAAGAGAATGGCAGAGGAGATGATAGTTTATTTGAAAGATCACAATGTAGATGGAGTGATATTAACATCCACTTGAGGAACTTGTACTCGTTGTGGAGCAACGATGGTAAAAACAATAGAGAGTGCTGGTATACCAGTGGTACAAATGGCCAATTTAATTCCTGTGGCACTTAGTGTTGGTGCCAATAGAATTGTGCCTACAATATCTATTCCCTATCCGCTAGGAGATCCAAATACTTCAGAAAAAGAGCAGTGGAAACTTAGATATCATAGAGTTGGAGTTGCCTTAAAATCTTTGACAGTTCCAGTAGAGAATCAAAAGGTTTTTGAAGTAAAAATATAGAAGTAAAATCTCTTTTTTATTGGATATATAATATTAAGAGTTTTAAAAGGAGATATAATTGGATAGAAAATTGGATAGAAATAACGACAGTGTTTTTAAAGTATCTTTAATTATCATTTTTTTAATAATAGTCTATGGTATTTTTTTCTCAGAATCTTTTGAACATATGACAACTGTCTTAAATAATATAATTTCAGTTAATTTTGGATGGGTTTATACCATATCAATGACAGTATTTTTGGCTTTTTCAATTTGGATAGGGTATTTCAGCAGATTTAAAGATATAAAACTTGGAAAAGAAGATGAAAAACCAGAATATACATTTTTTTCTTGGTTTGCAATGCTTTTTAGTGCAGGAATGGGTGTTGGGCTTATATTTTGGGGAGTTGCAGAACCAGCAAACTATTACTTAAATCCATTAGGAGCTATTCCATTGACAATTGAAGCTGCAGTTTTTACTTTTAATAAATCTTTTCTTCATTGGGGTATGCACCCATGGGCATCCTATGCCATAATTGGGATGACATTAGCATATACACAGCATAAAAAAGGGGAAAAAAGTCTTATAAGTTCCATCTTAGCTCCTTTATTTGGAAATGGTATTCAGAATAGTATTTTAGGAAAAAGTATAGATATTTTAACAATTATAGCAACAATAGGTGGAATGGTAACATCCCTAGGATTAGGTGTTTATCAGATAAATAGTGGTTTGAATTTTTTATTTGGAATACCTGAAAACTCTTTTATACAGCTATTATTGATAGGAATAACAACCTTGATAGTTATTTTATCAGTATCCACTCCTTTGGAAAGAGGAATTAAGGTTGTATCAGATATCAATATATATTTGGCAGCTATTTTAATTTTATTTGTTTTTATCATGGGACCTACAGTTGAAGTTATAAAAACATACTTGGAAGGAATTGGGATATATTTTCAAAATTTAATTCCAAACTCTTTTAGTAGTGGAGCTTTTGGAGGAACAAAGTGGTATGAATCATGGACTCTTTTTTACTGGGCTTGGTTTATTGCTTGGGCTCCTTTTTCTGGAATGTTCATAGCAAGAATTTCTAAAGGTAGAACGATAAAAGAGTTTGTAACTGGGGTTTTATTAGCACCGGCATTATTTTCTTTTTTCTGGTTTTCACTATTTGGAAGAATAACTATTAATGCAAGTCCAGAACTGATTAAAAGGGCTGTTAATTCTACTTCAACGGCTTATTTTATAATTATGTCTGAATTTTCATTTGGCAGATATATCAGTATTTTTACTTTGATTTTACTCTCTACATTTTTTATTACTTCTGCAAATTCAGCGACATTTGTTTTAGGGATGTTAACATCTGATGGAGCTTTAAATCCAAATAAAAATAAAAAGATTATCTGGGCACTTTTACAATCAGGAATGGCAATTGCTTTGATGATAGGAACAACTAATGGATTACAGATGCTTCAAATAGCTTCAATCGCTTTAGCATTACCTTTTGCTTTAATAATGATTTTATGTATAGTATCTTTTATAAAAATTTTAAGAGATAATGAAAGTTAGAAAATATTAAAAGGTTGGCTTTTTTATTGAGCCAACCTTAAAATGTTTATATTTTAATTTTAAATACAAAATAGTTGTCATCTATTTCCAATGAGAAAATCAGTTTATGTAGCTCTAAAATCTTTTTAACTAGAGATAATCCAAGTCCACTACCTTCAGCATTTTCGTCTAAAGCATTCTCCCCTCTTTGAAAAGGTTCAAATAGATCTTTGAGATTTTTATCAATTTTTTTTGTGATAAGGTTTTTAAAAATAAGTGTATCATTTTTTAAAGATATCTCAACCTCAGAGTCTTCAGGAGCATATTTTAACATATTCTGAATCAGATTATTTATGGCTATTTTTAATAGATTATAATCACCATATATCTTAATATCTGGGAGATGAGTTATAACCTCTATATTTCTCTCAAATTCTATATAGTCAAACTGTTCCAGAGAGGATTTTATCAGCTCATTAATATCCACATCCTGTGAGAGTAGTTTATAATCTGGAGAATTTATTTTAGAGAGAGTTAATAAACTCTCTGTTAGAGTTCTCATCTCTAAAGATTTTTCCAGCATTGTTTTGTAATACTCTTTTTTTCTACTATCTGGAACATTATCCCTAGCTAGAGCCTGCGAATATAGGCATAGAACAGAGATAGGAGTCTTTAACTCATGTGAAGCATTGGAAACAAAAAGTTTTAAATTTTCAATGGCAAAGGCTAATTCTTTGGACATATCATTTAAACTTTGTGCTAAATCCTCCAACTCATCTCCACTGGATAGCGAAATTTTATCGGGATATTCCAGCTTTGCTATTTTTTTTGCATTGGTTTTCAGATACATTATATTTCTATTAATTTTTTTAGAGAATACAGAAACTAAAATTCCACCTACAAATAGAGAGAAAAAAGCTGTGAAGATATTAAAAATAAAGATATCATGAATATGTTTTGCTATTACAGCCATAGAACTACGAATACTTAACATATAGCCATTATTTAATTTTTCATAATACCTGATAAACATTACACCAGAAGTTCCATCAATTTCACCAATTTTAAATAGAGACTCATTGAGTTTTAAAGAGTTATAAATTTTTCTACCAGAGTTCATATGAGAACGATTACTTTGCATAAAATTCAAATCGATTTTAACTCCGAAATTATCTTCAGCAAAATAGATATAATTTTCAAGTTTCTCTTTATTATCAATTAATTTGATTATATTATCTCTAATTTCAATAATATTCTGCTTTTTTCTGTATATATAAAATTTAT
>NZ_DBGBQB010000004.1:0-10876 GCF_048470075.1 Cetobacterium sp.
ATAAGGGAAAAAATGAAAAATACATAATTTTTACAGAGAAAGAACTGAGAGCCATAGTTAAAGAAAGAGAGTTGATTGAGGATTTTTTAGATAAGTTTTCAAAAAGAAGGATACATTTAAAGTTGGTAGAAAAAGATGAGGAGATATTTTTCTCATCATTTCCTATATTTGATTTTTATATGAGAAATAGAGAGGAGTATAGATTATATATTTCAAGATCATTAAAATCCCTAAAAGAGAGTGGAATATTTGATGATATAGATCTATTGTTAATTCTTTTATTTAAAGATAAAAAAAGTTTTCAGCTATACTTGGCTATGATAAAAAATAGAAATCAAGGGGGATTTATAATAAGTAGAGATCAATTGAAAGAGCTTTTAGGAGTTGGACAAGAGAACTATGAAAGGTTTTATGATTTTGAAAAAACTATTCTAAAACCAGCTTTAGAGGATATAAATCAACTTACAAAATACGATATAGACTATAAGAAAATAAAGAATAGTGATGGCTTTACAAGTAAGATAATGGAGATAGAGTTCACATTTAGTCATAAGCTTTCTCCAATTCTTGCTGAGGAGATAGATAGACTTCTTCTTCCTTTAAGAGATAGGGTAGATTCAATATCCACAGTTAGTAAGGTAATAGAGGAGGCTTTATTAAAGGAGGGAGTGGAATTTGTAAGAAATAATCTCTATCATTTAGATAAAGGTATATCAGGAGCTCTTGATGAAGCTATCTGTTTGGCATTGAAGGAGAATCAAAATATAGATCATCAGGAAAAATATATTTTAGTTAGCAAAAGTGTAGATATCTTTTCCAATAGATTTATATTTGAGTCAAGACTTTATAAGGAGCTATTAAAGTGTAAGTTCTACTATAACTACAATTTCTTAAAAGCATTAAGAAATATGAAGGTTGGAGAGATGTTAGAGTACAAAGATGAAAGACATAAGATAAATATCCTATATTTGGATAAAGGAAGAGAAAGTACAATAGAGATATATAAAACAGTGGAAGAAGCTAATGGAGAAAAAAAATAAATTTAAGCGTTAATACCAAAAAAAAAGTGAGAAACTCTTGGAAATCTTATAAGTATTAGACGAAAAAAAAGTTTAAATTTTTCCTGCAGTTTTAATTCTTGACTTACTTAAAAAAATCTAGTAAAACCTAAGTAAAACAATGGTTTTTTAGGAGGGAGTAGAAAATGAAACAATTAGGAATATCTGTATATCCATTTCATGCAACACTGGAAGAGAATAAAAGATACATTGAGTTAGCAGCAAAGTATGGATATAAAAGAGTTTTTACTTGCTTACTGTCGGTAGATGGGGATAAAGAGGCTATACTAAAGGAGTTTAAAGATACAATAGAGCATGCAAATAGCTTTGGAATGGAAGTTATGGTAGATGTAGCTCCTTCAATATTTAGTAAGCTAAACATAAGTTATGAGGATCTATCATTTTTTAATGAGATTGGAGCTTGTGGAGTGAGATTAGACTTAGGATTTTCTGGAAATGAAGAGAGTATTATGACTTTTAATGAGTATGGACTACTGGTAGAGATAAATATGAGTCAAGATACAAACTACGTTAATACAATAATGGATTATATGCCAAATAGAGAGAAGTTAGTTGGGTGTCATAACTTCTATCCACATAGATATACAGGTCTTTCAAGAGAACATTTCAGAAGTTGTAATAAAAGATTTAAAGGGTTTTCACTGACAACTGCAGCTTTTGTTACATCTCAAACTGGAACTTTTGGACCATGGCCAGTGAATGATGGACTTTGTACTCTAGAGGAGCACAGAGATCTTCCAATTGAAGTTCAAGGAAGAGAGCTATTCAACGAGGGTATAGATGTTGTAATAATATCAAACTGTTTCCCAACAGAGGAGGAGTTAAAAAAGCTAGCTGACATAAATAAAGAGATGTTGGAATTAGAGTGTGAAGTTTTCCAAGGTGTGGGATCAGTTGAGAGAGATATAATTGAAAAGGAACTGCATTTTCAAAGAGGAGATGTTGGAGAGTATGTTGTAAGATCAACTCAATCAAGAGTAAAGTATAAAGGGACACATTTTGAGTTATTTAACCCTGTGGATATAAAAAAAGGGGATGTATTAATTGAATCCTCACTTTATGGACAGTATGCAGGAGAGTTACATATAGCGAGAAAAGATATGAAAAACTCAGGTAAAACAAGTGTTGTAGGAAAGATAGATCCAAATTATATGGGACTATTAGATAGTATAAAACCTTGGCAAAAATTTAAAATTAAAATAAAAAAGTAATAAATTCGGTTTAGGAGGAAAAGATGGTAGATTTTACAGAAGAGGAATTAGAGGAGATAATATTTTCAATAGTTGCATATGCAGGAGAGGCAAAAGGTTTTGCACATCAAGCCTTAGCATTTGCTGAAGAGGGTAAGTTTGAAGAGGCTGAAGAGTGTATGAAAGAGTGTGATGCAGCAGTTTTAAAAGCTCACCATGTTCAAACAGATATGATTCAAAAAGAAGCGGGAGGACAAAAGATTCCTTTATCAATAGTTTTTGTTCATGCACAGGATCACTTAATGACTGCTTTATCAGAGAGAGAACTAATTAAAAAGATGATAAAGTTAAATAAAAGATTATTTGCTTTAGAGAATAAATAAAAAATAAAAAACCCCTTGAATTTTCAAGGGGTTTTATTTTTATAGTTATGCTAACCAAGCTCCAAACATCCAGATATGTTTTTGATATGCAGCTCCTATATCAGTGATTAGAGTAAGAGTTTCTTGGTCATCCTCTTTTTCTGCGATTCCCATTATAATGTTGATTTCAGCTAAAAGAAGTTTGAAATCCTCTAACATTAATTTTACAGCTTCTTTAGCTGGGTATGCTTTAGTTTCAGCTTCAGCTAAAACAGTGTGTTTTAAATAGATTTCTAAAGATCCAAAAGGTCTGTGCCCAATCATTAAGATTCTCTCAGCAACAGAGTCGATTTGTGCGTCAATTTCATCCATAATTCCGTCAAGCATTGGGTGTATAACAAAGAAATGCTCTCCAGTTAAATTCCAATGGAAATTATGCACTTTAGTTTTAAAAACATGTAAATCTCCTACAAATTTGTTCATTTGAAATACTAGATCTTTATTTTCCATAAAAAATCCTCCTTTTAATTAAAACCTATAGTTTTGTTTTCTAACTTCACACTCATTATTCGAGGATTTTTTCAATTTCCTTTTAAAGAAAAAAAAATAATTAATTAATATGCATACTTATAATAGTTGTAGTTATTTTTTTAGAGATCTCTTTCATAGCTATAACAATCTCATCAATATGCTGCTTATTGATACCATCACTAAAGAAAGGACAGCTTAAAGCGGCAATGATTTTATTATTTTTATCATATATTGGGATAGCCACAGCACTTATAGTATTGGAGTGCTCCATATTATCAAAAGCAATTTTTTTTATATTGACTTTAAATAGCTCTTTTTTTAAATCATCTCTATTTGTAATGGTATTTTCAGTATATTTTGGAAGAGACTCTGGAAGTAAAGAGTTTAATTTTTTTTCTGTCAGTTGACATATTAAAATCTTACTTGCAGCTCCAGCATGTAATGGGAAAATAGCATTTTCAGGTACAGTTATCTTGTAGTAATCATTACTTTCAACAGAGGCTATAACCCTAATTTTATTCTTATCAAAAACACTGACTTTAAAAGTCTCTTTAAACTTCAATGAAAGTTCCTCTAAATAAGGATAAGAGACATTTTTAATCAGATTATAATTTTTATTTTTATTTGAAAAATAATCAAACTTATTTCCTAAAGTATATTCTTTTCCAATTGAATATAGATATCCCATTGCAACTAGTGTATGAAGTAATCTATTTGTAGTGGCTTTAGGAATATTTAAATCCTTTGATATTTCAGCTTGAGAAGCTTTTTCCTTCAGGTATAGATAGTTAAAAATTTTATCAACTTTTTCCATGGCTGGAACTAATTTTTTCATTATTTAACTCCCCATTATAGTAGTTTTTTGTACTTTTCCAAAACCTTTTTGATATATGACTCTTTCAACTGTACCATTTGGATATTTTTTTTCTACAGTTACCTCTGGACCAGATTCAGCATCAATAAAATCTACTATTTCATAGATATTTTCGCCAGATTTCCAAGTTTTACCAACAGTGAATGGAGCTTTTAAGATAACCTCACCCTTAGTTAGATCAAGAGTATCCAGATCTGCATGAGTATTCTCGCCCACATAGATTAAAGAGATAGAGTCTCTGTTGATCAAGTAGATTTTTTCAACAGTTGTTGCTGTATCTGTACTC
The DNA here is from genome assembly GCF_048470075.1 of Cetobacterium sp. GTDB lineage: Bacteria > Fusobacteriota > Fusobacteriia > Fusobacteriales > Fusobacteriaceae > Cetobacterium_A. The sequence goes on from NZ_DBGBQB010000004.1 coordinate 4,323, forward strand.
TCCTCAACAATAAACTTCAACCCATTCTTTCTAATCATTTTACTGCTAGTTTTAGAACCGGCATTTTCAAATCCGCCTTTATAAGTAAAGTCTCCAGCGACAAAAAAGTCAGAGACAATATAATCTTCCGTATTGCTACACCCTATTAAAAAAAGAAAAACCCCAAATATAAATAGATATTTTTTCATAAAATTCCCTCCTATAAAAAAAGAATATTTTAATTAGTATAATCTGATTATACCCTAAATATAGAAAATCTACTAGAGAAAAAGTTTTGCATGTAACATATGTTACATATTTTTATTAACTATACTGATATAATCCAGTTAGAAATTTATAAAATAAAAGAGGAGAGATCAATGGAAAAAATATCAATGTTTTGTTTTCAATGTCAAGAAACAGCGGGAAATAAGGGTTGTTCAGTGATGGGTGTCTGCGGAAAAAAACCTACAACATCAAATCTACAAGATTTACTGATCTATACAACTAAGGGAATCTCCATTTTAAGAGAAAATATACCTTTAGAAAGTAGAGAGGTAAATAGAGAGTTAAACTCAGAGATTGACTACTATATTATAAACTCTCTATTTATAACAATAACAAATGCTAATTTTGATGATAAGATGATTGCAGCTGAGATTTTAAAAGGGCTAAAGATTAGAGATAGAGTAAAAGCTCAATTGGAAGAGCTAAATTTAGAGATAAAAAGATTAAAAAATCATGATGCAACAACATTTATGGTGGAAACTGCAGATGAGATGAACAAAAAAGCTCTAGGAGTTGGAGTTCTTTCAACAGAGAATGAGGATATAAGGTCTTTAAGAGAGCTTATAACTTATGGATTAAAGGGAATGGCAGCATACTATGAGCACTCTGTAAATCTGGGATATACAAAACCAGAGATAGTTATGTTTATAGAGAAAGCCTTGGCTTCAACTTTAGACAACTCAATAGGAGTGCAAGAGTTAGTGGGCTTGACTTTGGAAACTGGAAAATTTGGAGTGGATGTAATGGCACTTTTGGATTCTGCCAATACAGGGAAATTTGGAAATCCAGAGATAACAGAGGTAAATATTGGAGTTAGAGATAATCCAGGGATTTTGATATCAGGGCATGATCTAAATGATATAGTTCAACTTTTAGAGCAATCTAAGGGAACAGGAGTGGATATATATACTCACTCAGAGATGTTACCGGCTCACTACTACCCAGAGTTAAAAAGATATGAACACCTAGTTGGAAACTATGGAAATGCTTGGTGGAAACAGAAGGAGGAGTTTGAAACATTCAATGGACCAATAGTATTTACAACAAACTGTATAGTTCCACCAAAATCTGGAGCTTCATATGAGGGAAAAGTATTCACAACAAATGCCACTGGATTTCCAGGATGGCAAAGAGTTGAGGAAAAAAATGGGAAGAAAGATTTTTCAGAGGTTATAGCTTTAGCTAAAACATGTAAATCTCCACTGGAGATTGAAAAAGGAAAAATTATAGGTGGATTTGCACATAATCAGGTTTTTGCCTTAGCTGATAAAGTGATAGATGCAGTAAAATCGGGAGCTATAAGAAGATTTTATGTGATGGCAGGATGTGATGGAAGAGTAAAATCTAGGGATTATTACACAGAATTTGCGGCAAATCTACCAAAGGATACTGTTATATTGACAGCTGGATGTGCAAAATATAGATATAATAAGCTGGATCTTGGAGATATTGGCGGGATTCCTAGAGTTTTAGATGCTGGGCAGTGTAACGATTCATACTCATTGGCACTAATAGCTTTAAAACTAAAAGAGATATTCCAATTAAATGATATAAATGAGTTGCCAATAACCTATAATATAGCTTGGTATGAGCAAAAAGCTGTAATTGTTTTATTGGCTCTATTGCACTTGGGAGTTAAAAATATCCACTTAGGACCAACAATACCAGCATTTTTATCAGGAAATGTTTTGAAAGTTTTAATAGATAACTTTAATATAGGTACTATTTCAACTGTGGAGGAGGATTTAAAAAATCTCTAGTATATAATAGGAAATAAAAAATGGTAAGGGGTGAGTTCCTTACCATTTTTATTATCTTGAAACAGTTGAAATGCCATTATGAATGATATTATAGATCTCATCTTTTGAGACTAGGTTTGCGTCTCCTCTAACTGTATGTTTATACACAGAAGCAGCTGTAGCAAAATTTACAATCTCCTTAGGTGAGTGATTGTTATAGATTCCAAAAAGAGCTCCAGCGGCAAAGGCATCTCCTCCCCCAACTCTATCAACAATTTGGAAAGTGTATCTAGGAGAGGCGATAAGTTCTCCATCTTTAAAGATAAAACCAGTTAAAGAGTTTTCATTAACTGAGTGTGTTTCACGTTTTGTAGAAAGTAGATATTTTATATTTGGATATTTTTTTGTAATATCTTTATAATACTCATTTAAATCTGAGTGTTCTCCTAATTTCATAATATTTTTAGCATCTAAAATACCAGCAAAACAGATATCTATATATGGTAGATAGCTCATTAAAACAGGAGCAGCTTCATCTAAAGTCCAAAGCTTACCTCTATAATTGAAGTCAAAACTTATTAAAACTCCCATCTCTTTAGCTTTTTTCATAATTTTAGCTGTTAACTCTTTACAATTTTCAGAAAGCGCAGGTGTTATTCCAGAAAGATGTAGAATTTTACAATCTTTTAAAATATTTTCAATCTCAAGTTCACTATAATCTAAAGTAGAAAATGACGAGTATTTTCTATCATAGATAACAGAGGAAGCTCTAACACTTGTTCCAACCTCTAAATAATAGGTTCCAAGTCTTTCTCCACCTAAAACGATATTCTTAGTTTCAACACCATTGGCTTTTAAATATCTAAAAATTGAATCAGAAAGAGGATTTTTAGGGAGTTTAGTCACATACTCAGATTCTATTCCAAAGTTTGCAAGGGATACAGCAACATTTGCCTCTCCACCTCCATAGTCAGCTCTAAAAGTACTACTTTGGATAAATCTATTGTTATTTTCAGTGGAAAGACGTAACATAATCTCCCCAAGGGTTACAATTTTACTCATAACTAAATCTCCTCTCTAACCTTTTTAACTTTAGCTATGAAAGCTTTTGCAGTAGCAGTTATCTCTTCGCTAGGTCCAGTAGCTAATTTTCCACCAACACCAACAGCTACGACACCATTTTTAATCCACTGATCAACATTATCTAAAGAAACTCCACCTGTTGGCATAATATTAGCTTGTGGTAAAGGCGCTTTAACAGCTTTAATAAAATCAGGACCAAATGCGCTTCCAGGGAAAAGTTTAATGATGTCACATCCCATCTCCATAGCTTTAATCATCTCAGTGATTGTCATACAACCAGGCATATATGGAATAGCATATCTATTGCAAAGTTTAGCAGTTTCTGCATCAAATCCAGGAGAAACAATATATTTAGCTCCAGCTAAGATAGCAAGTCTAGCAGTTTCTGTATCTAAAACAGTTCCAGCTCCAATTATAAAATCGTCTCCAGGAAACTCTTTAGAAAGCTCTCTAATAACCTCAGTAGCTCCAGGTACAGTATAAGTTACCTCAATAGCATTTACTCCACCAGCTATACAAGCATTTGAAACATGCTTAGCTTCCTCTAAATTTTCAGCTCTAACAACAGCTACAACTCCAGTATTTATAATTCTATCTATGATTTCATGTTTTTTTAACATATTAATCCCCCTTGATTTCATTGTATTAATTGAGATAATTCTATAAAAATCAATGGAAATAAACAATGTCGATTTCATAAAAAAATTCCATATATGAAATTAAAAGAAATAGGACACTAAAAAAGTAGAAATATTATGTGAAATATTGTAGAATATAATTAATACTCTATATAGGCTTAAGGAGGAAAGATGCAAAATTATAATGAATTATTGGAAGCAAATTTAGAATGGGTTGAAAAGAGACTTGATTTAGACAAGAATTATTTTAAAAACCTATCAAAAGGACAAAATCCGCCATTTCTATATATAGGATGTTCAGATAGTAGAATGCCAATTGATACATTTACTCAAAGTGAACCGGGAAGTTTTTTTATTCATAGGAATATAGCTAATCAAGTATTTTCAAATGATATGAACTTTTTGGCAACACTGGAGTATGCTGTGGAACAACTAGAGGTTAAGCATATAATTGTTTCGGGTCACTATGAGTGTGGAGGAATAAAGACAGCTCATGATAAATGTAGAGATTCATCAATAATCTCTAGCTGGTTAATGCCCATAAAAAAAATAGAGGTAGAACACAAAAAAGAGTTGAAAAGTTTAGCCAGTGAACAGGAGAGATTGGATAGATTGACAGAGTTAAATGTACTTGAGCAATTAAAACACATATTTGAGTTACCGATAATAAGAAACAGAGTTGAAAGTGGGAAATACCCAAAGGTTCATGGTTGGGTATTGGATATTAGAAGTGGAAAGATAATTGAAATAGAGATACCAATAGAGGAGTGGAAATCAAAAGGAATAATACCTAAAGGGTATAGAGGCTAATACAGAATCCTCTATCTTTTAAAATAGAAGATAGAGGATTTTTATTACATTGTAAAAAAGATAGAATTTGTTTCATATATAGAATTTATTTAGTTGAAAAATTTTTAAAGATATAGTATTAGGAGGAGTAAAGTGGGAATCAAGTCGCAAAGTTTTGTCGATGAAGTTTTAAATCATCTAGTTGATAAAAATATATTTGTCAATTTCACAGTGGAGTTTTTATTTTTTATAATAAAACTACTTATATGCATAGGAATATACTATTTTGTATTAAAATTAGTAAAGAGAATAGCTCCAATTTATAATAGAGCTAAAAATGAGAATGTGATAGATCCATCTCTTAGAAGTTTTATAAGATCAATTTTATATGTGGGTTTACATGCCACATTAATAACTATTTGTCTTTTGATTATGGGTGTAAAAGAGAGTAGCTTACTTGCATTTTTCGGAACACTGGGAATAGGTGTAGGTTTAGCTTTAAAAGATAACCTATCAAATTTTGCAGGAGGTATAATTGTACTTATTTTCAAGACATATAAAGTTGGAGATGAGGTAAATATATCGGGAGAGATGGGATATGTTCATGATATCGATATATTTTCAACCACAGTTAGAACTCATAATAATGACTTAGTAATAGTTCCAAATGGTTCTATAGTATCGAATAAAGTTATAAATTATACTAAAACCCCAATAAGAAGATTAAAATTTATAGTGGGTGTGTCATATGATGCTGATTTAGATGTTGCTAGAGAGGCACTAGAAAAACTTTTAAGAAGCAATCCTTTAGTTTTAACAGATCCAGCTGTATATAGCCATGTGGATGCCTATGCAGATAGCTCTATAAATATAGCTTTAAAAGGTTGGACAACAAATGAGCACTATTGGACAGTTTATAAAGAGACATTAAATGGAATAAAAGGGGCATTGGATAGAGAGAATATAAGTATTCCATTCCCACAGATGGATGTTCATTTAAACAATGTTGATGTGAAATAGATAAAAAAAAGCTGAAAACAATTTCAGCTTTTTTTAAAATCTATATCCTAAAGAAAAAGTAACACTTTTTCTTTTTCCAAAACCGATCTCAGTAGTGAATTCAACAGATTTGTTAATTTCACTTCTAAAACCTATAACATTGTTCCATGGAGATGATGTGCTCTCTTTTACTTCAAATTTTCCTTTTGGAACACGGATATTTTTTGGAAAAGTTATCACATTATTAATATCTCCTTTTAGAGTTTGGGTGATATTTTGATACATTGTTCCAATCCAAATGGAGTTTTTAGTGTTATAAAAATCAAAGTTATAGCCAACTTTAGGAGAGACTACAAAAGCTGAGATATCTCCTTCAATAATATCCAATGTAGTTCTAGTGTAGTTAAAATCAACCAGAGAGAAGATATTTTTGTATCCTCCGGCAATTACAGTTCCAACTCCATAGGTCATACCCTCGTATTTCAGTGTAAAATCATAGTTTTTTAAAAATGGTTTATTAAGTAGATCGATATCTACAAGGGCTGAAGAGTGCCCCTTTGTTTTTCCCACAATTCCATAGACATTAAGAAAAGGGAAAACCCAAAGATCAGCTTTAACTAGCCTATTTATATTTACTGTTTTAGCAGAGTTAGATTTGACTGATATGAATTTACCCAGTTCTCCTAAATTTATATTCCCAACAGATAGTTTACCTGTAAGGTCTAAAGATTTAATATCTACATCCTGTTTCATATCAACATATATAACATTTATACCATAAGGATTTGGAAGTTCATAACCTCTTTGACGAGCCTCTTCTCCAAATAATGGAAATAAAGGTTTATCTTGATCAGAAGAGATAAGTAAAATACTATTGAAAATAAAGGTGAAAATTAAAAGTAATGCTTTTTTCAAAAGAACCTCCTAAAATATAGTTTAAAGAAAATTATACCATAAAAAAGTAGATATAACTATTAGAAAGTTAATAGGAATAAATTTTGTAATGTATTTCTAATATTAGTATAGGGGTGTATAGATT
>NZ_DBGBQB010000005.1:0-5786 GCF_048470075.1 Cetobacterium sp.
CCTTTTTTGTCTATTTTAATACTTTTCTCTTTAAAAATTTAAACTCTGATATTAAACTTCTATGTTCTAATTTTTTTATATCTTGACTATTTAGCTTAAAAAAATATTGAATTAATGGACCAACACACAATGAAGAGATAACAGTTCCTATTCCAATAGTACCCCCTAAAATATATCCAAGCCCCAATACAACAATCTCTATACAAGTCTTTATTTTCCACAGTGGGTGTGTCGATTTCTTTGTTAAAATAACCATCAATCCATCTCTAGGACCACAACCTAATCCAGTTGATATATACATGTAACACCCATAACTGAATATTAATATTCCAACTATTAATATCAATATCTTTTTTAAAAGAATATCCCCTTTAGGTATTATATCAAGATAGATATACATATCAATAAATACTCCTACCAACAGAAAATTTATAACAGTTCCACTTCCAATTGGTTGCTTTAAAAATATACTAAACAAAACAACAAAAGCTCCAACCAAAAGATTTGCCTCTCCTAAAGTTATTCCTATGGTCTTATTTAATCCTTGATTTAGAACATCCCAAGGTGATAGTCCCAAATTGGAGTTTAAAATAGTCACAACTCCCAACGCACATAATAGCAATCCCAACATCAACTTTAAATATCTTAACATTTCCCGCTTCATAGTCTTTTCCTTTCGTAATTTTACTTGAAATATTATATCACTTTTTAATAAAAAAGAAAATTTTATTTGATTTTTTTTCAATTTAATGTAAAATGTTCTTGCTAGGGGTGCCTTTTTGGCTGAGAGACTTTTAAAAGTTAACCCTTTGAACCTGATTTGGTTAAAGCCAACGTAGGGAAGCTATTTTATTTAGTTATAATATAACTGATTAAAAAGCTATGCCTATATTTGGGTATAGCTTTTTTTTATAAAATAGCCACCTTAAAATATAAAGGAGGTAATATAGTTGAATTTTAAATTTAATGGTAAGTTAACATCAATAGACTCCAAAATTACAATTGAGGAGTTTATTCACTCTTTAAATCTTGATATCAACAGTGTCATTGTTTTATTTAACGATAATATTTTAAAGAAAGAACACCTGAATACCCCTATTGAAGAGGATTGCTCAATTGAAGTCTTAAATTTTGTGTGTGGAGGTTAAGAGTTATGGATAAATTATTTATTGGTGGAGTGGAGTTCAGTAGTCGTCTTATCACTGGAAGTGGAAAGTTTTCAAGCTATTCACTTATAAACGAGATGCTTACTAGTTGTGGAAGTGAGATGATCACTGTAGCTTTAAGAAGAGTTGATTTAACTGGTAAAAGTGAAAATATTTTGGAGTATATACCTAAAAATATTAGGCTCCTTCCTAATACCAGCGGTGCTAGAACTGCTGAGGAAGCCATTAAAATTGCTAGAATTGCAAAAGCAGCAGGGTGTGGAAACTTTATAAAAATTGAAATTATAAGTGATATGAAATATTTAATGCCTGATAATGAGGAGACTATAAAAGCTACTGAAGTTTTGGCTAAAGAGGGATTTATCGTCATGCCATATATAAATCCTGATCTGATAGTTGCTAAAAAACTAGAACTCGCTGGGGCTGCTGCTATCATGCCACTTGGAGCTCCAATCGGGTCAAATAAAGGGCTTTTAACAAAGCCTATGATTGAAATTCTTGTAGAGAATTGTACTCTACCTATTATTGTTGATGCTGGAATTGGAAAACCATCTCATGCTTGTGAAGCCATGGAGATGGGATGTAGTGCTGTTTTAGTTGATACAGCAATCGCTACCAGTGGAGACCCCGTTAAGATGGCCATAGCCTTTAACAAAGCTGTTCAAGCTGGACGTGAGGCATATTTAGCTAAGTGTGGGAAAATTAGTAATAGCGGTGTTGCTTCATCTCCTCTTACTGGTTTTTTAAGGGATTAGTGAGCAATATGGAAAATATTTTAAAACAGTATGAATCTTTTAACTACAATAGTTTTTTTGAAAACTTAAATCTCTCTGATATAAAAAATATCATTGAAAAAAGTGGTGATAAAATTCTTGATGACTTTGAATTTTTAGCTTTACTCTCTCCCAAGGCTTCCACTCTATTGGAGAGTATGGCATTAAAGGCCAATGCTATAACTGAGCAATATTTTGGTAAAGAGATCCATATTTATGCACCTTTATATATCTCAAATATCTGTGATAATGAGTGTACTTACTGTGGTTTTAAGCATTCTAATCCCATCAAAAGACGTCACCTAACTTTTGAAGAGATTGAAAAAGAAGCCATATATATATCTAAAACGCTTGGAATACACAGTATTATCCTACTAACTGGAGAAAGTTGTATAAACTCTATTGAGTATTTAAAAACCTCTATTAAAATCTTAAAAAAATATTTTTCTACTGTTATAATTGAGGTTCAACCTCTTTCTCAAAATGAGTATGAGATTCTATATGAAGCTGGTCTAGATGGGGTCACTGTCTATCAGGAGTGCTATCATAAAAAGACTTATTCAAAATATCATTTAAAGGGAAATAAAACTGATTATAACTATAGATTAGAAACTCCTAAAAGAGCTGCTTTAGCAAATTTAAGAGCTATTAATATAGGTACTTTATTCGGTTTAGGCTCCCCTGTTGAAGAGGCTTTTTTAGCAGGTATTCACTTAAAATATTTAATAAATAATTTTTTAAGGTCACAATTTTCCATATCTCTTCCTAGAATAAAAGAGGCCTATAGAAATATAAAGCCTGAAAATATTGTTAGTGACAAGGATTTTGTACAATTTCTTTTAGCTTATCGTTTGGCTTTTCCTATGGCTGGGATAAACATATCCACTAGAGAGAGTAAAAACTTTAGAGATAATCTGTTACCTCTGGGAGTTACTAAGTATTCAGCTGGTTCTGTTACAGAGGTTGGGGGCTATTCCCTTTCAAATAACTCTGAACCACAGTTTGAAACTGATGACCATAGATCGGTTCAAGAGATTGTATCCATGTTAAAAACAAATGGATATCAACCAATTTTTAAAGACTGGGAAGGTGCAATATGATTAAAATAGGTATTGCAGGTTGTGGAGGAATTGGATCCAATGTTGCTATGAATCTCGTTAGAGCTGGTATTAAAAACTTTACCTTAGTTGACTTTGATATAATTGAAAAGTCCAATTTAAATAGGCAATTTTATTTTGAAAAACAGGTTGGGGCTCATAAAGCTCCAACCTTGATGGAAAACTTAAAGTCCATCGATAAAGATGTAAATATTGATTTTTTTATAGAAAAAATTAATAGCGAAAATGTACTGGACTTTTTTAAAGATTGCCACATTATTGTTGAGGCTTTTGATAAGAGCGAGTTTAAAATACTTTTAATTGAAAACTATTCAGATAGATATATTGTCTCTGCAAATGGAATTGGTGGAAGAGATTTAGAAATTGTTAAAACTGTAACATTTAATAGATTAAACATTGTTGGCGATTTCTGTACTGATATCTCAACCTATCATACATACTCAACAAAAGTTATGTTTATAGCCTGTATTATGGCTAATAAAATTTTAGATATAATAGGAGGTTTTCCCCATGAAAAACTTTAAGCTACCTGTGGGAGTTTATGCCATAACAGATGCAAAATCTGGAAAAAATAAGAGCTTTTTACAATACTGTGAGGAGCTATTAAAAGGAGGGGCTAAAATTATACAGTATAGAGAAAAAAATAGAGATTTAAAACTTCTTTTAAAACAAGCAAAGGCTCTAAGAGAATTAACATTGAAATACAATGCACTTTTTATTGTAAATGACTATCTGGATATCGCTCTCTTGGCAGAGGCTGATGGTATTCATATAGGTCAAGATGACCTTCCTCTAAAAGATGTTAGAAAAATTTTAGGTGATGATAAAATTATTGGTATCTCCACTCATAATCCAGAAGAAGCTCATCAAGCAATAGTTGATGGAGCTGATTACATTGGAGTAGGTCCTATTTTCCATACAGAGACTAAGGAGGACGTGTGTGCTCCTGTCACTTTGGAGTATCTAGATTTTGTAGATAGGAATATAGATTTACCCTATGTTGCTATTGGTGGTATTAAAGAGAGTAATATCCATCAAGTTTTAGCTAAAGGTGCAAAATCAATCTGCCTTGTTTCTGAGTTAGTTGGAGCTGAAAATACTTTTGAAACTACAAAAAGAATCAATGACACAATAATTAACTGGCACAATAACTAAAAAAACCTCTAATAAAATAGAGGTTTTTTTCTACATTCCTAGAACTATCTTATTTCTCATTAGATTACATCTATCTTCAAGTTCTTTTAATTTAGTTTTACTTGTATATATAAACTCCTTATTTTTAAAAACAATTATCTCCTCTTTAAAATCCAATACTTCAATTAAATCTAAGTTAACAATTGTTCCTCTATCCAACTTATAAAAGATATTTGTATGTATTATTTTTTCCTCCACCTCTGAAAAATTTTTCTTAATATCAAAAATCTCTGAATCTATTAGATGAAACTCAGTTCTCCTTGAAATACTTGAATATGTTATATAGTTTATTTCAGAAAAATTATATATTCCCCTTTTAAAACTATCAAATAGGTAGAAAGCTGTTATTTTAGTATCTTTTTTTTCTAACTGCTGTATACACTCCTCTAGCTCAAATATATCTTTTCTCACTATACAATCATCCACTAAATCACTTAAAAATAGTTGTCTCATCTCTCTGGTGTCATTTTCTCCTACCAGAGCTATAACTTTTAAGTCCCTTTTTTTATATTCAATTAATTTTTCCTTTAGTCCCTCGGCTTTTGAATCTATTATAACCACATCTATAGTCTCTATCCCTGAGACATCTTTTCTCAAATCCACGCATCTATATGGAATCACTTCAGTTAAAATTACTTTCAAATTATTATCTACATCTATACCTAGTCTCATTTAAACCAGCTCCTCATATAGAGAATCCAAACGAATTTTACTTACAATGCTCGAAATTTTATCTGAAAGATCCAATAAAAAATTCTGTTCCTCTATTGTTAAAGAGGTATCTCCCTCTTCGATAAATATAAGAGCTATATATTTATTTTCATTGAAACCAACTCTATAAGCATAGTCATATCCCTCTATTTTTAAAAACTCCTTTGGTATCACTACGGAGTTGTCATCATTAAAATCTATAAACTCCTTATATTCCTCTGGATCAAAGAGTATCTTAGCTTTAACTCCCACTAAACTCACATTCTTTTTTATCTCTTTTTCTAGAATTTTTTCAAATGTTTTTATATCTCTAACTAAACACAATCGATTATAGATTCTATCCACAGCTTCATTTTTATACCTCATTATATTCTCGATAATATTTGTATAAAAGTCCAAAATAACTATCGTACTTATAATCATTGCAGGTTCTGTCAATGTTTTAAAATAAAAAAGGGATATATAACTCAGTGTAGCTCCAATGGAGTACCTTATAGCTCTCATCACATTTTCTGTGTATATTTTAAAAATATAAAAAACAAGACACCAATAGATATAAGATATCTCCATTAACTCTATAAAATAGTATAAATTTCTCTCTTTTGGAAATAACTCTCTAAAAAACTCCAAAATAAAGTAAGTTATACCTATTGCAATCCAGCTAAATGAGATTTTTTTTCGAACTTTTTTTCTCTGTATAAAAAATTGAAAAATTGAAATTATGAATATAACTCTTGTTAAATCAATTGTTCTTCTCAGTAATCTAGTAGCATTTAAAAACATTGGAGCTTCCTCCAGTAGATACACATACAATTGAGGAGAGT
>NZ_DBGBQB010000006.1:0-6219 GCF_048470075.1 Cetobacterium sp.
ACGATTATTGAGATATTTGAGAATTTTGAAAATAATTAAAGGGGTTAGCCTAATGGTTAACCCCTTTTTTTAGTTAAATCTATTTAAATATTCATCCATATAGATAACTTTTCCACTGACCCTTGAATCTTCTGCTGCAAAAGCCATTATATGACTTTCTAGGGATGTTCTTGGATTGGTTCTAGAATCCTCTTGTTTTCCTAGACATAGACTTATAAAATCATTCATCAATCCCGTATCTCCTCCTCCATGTCCACCTTCTAAAACATCTGGAATAATCTCAGTTTTCTTTCCATTTGCAAAACGTCCATTTCCTTTTCCAAATTCATAGACCTCTATATGGTTTTTTGCATCATTTCCTCTTATTTCACCCTTTGTTCCCATAATCTTTATAGTTCTACAAACCTCATCTGTAAATGCACAAAGATTAAAAGTTACATTTACTCCATTTTCAAACTCTATTATTGAAACCATATTATCAACAACATTATTATCACATTTATAGACACATCTTCCATATTGGTTATGCTCTAAAGACTTTGTCAAAGCCTCTTCTGTTTGTATTTCACTGGCTACTAAAGTTGGCCAAGCTCCAATATTGTTATAGTATATTTTTTTAGGTGAATATATACAACTATCTATATACTTACACTCTAGACATCTATCTGCTGATCCTTCTGGAGCATTTTCTTTTCTAAAATATTTTAAATTTCCAAAAGAAGCTATTTTTTTACAAGGAGTTCCATTTAAAAGCCAAGATAAAATATCCAAATCATGACAACTTTTTTGTAAAATAAGAGGACTTGTTTCGTTGGAGTTTCTCCAGTTACCTCTCACAAAACTATGGGCAAAGTGGAAGTTTCCTATATTTTCATTGTGTTGTATATCAACTACTTCTCCAATTATTCCACTGTCTATTAACTCTTTTAGTTTACTAAAAAATGGAGTATATCTAAGCACATGGCAGACCATTACTTTAACTCCATACTTTTCAGCCATTTTAACTATATCAATACACTCTTCAACCCTGTTTGACATAGGTTTTTCAAGAAGAATATCATACCCTTTTTTCATAGCGAGCTCCATAGGTTCAAAGTGCATATCATCCCCCGTCGCTAAAATTACTGCATCACAAAATTTATCTCTCTCTAAAAACTCCTCCCAAGAGTTAAAAATATACTCTGGTAAAATTCCATGAGCTTTTATCATTTGATCTCTTTTTATAGGATTTGGTTCTGCTACAGCTATAATCTCTGCCTCATCACTATTTTTTAGAATAAAATTAGCATATACATCTTTTCCTCTATTTCCTGCTCCTATTACACCAACTCTTAACATAAAATTTCCCTCCTGGTTTTGAATACGTATACATTTGTTTTAATGTGAGTATAGTTCATGATTTTTGAAATGTCAAATTTTTTTTCATAAAAATTTGCTTATACCAGTTTTATGAGTTATTATCTCTATGTATAGTTTAATTTAATAGGGGAGAATATATGAAAAATAAGAGAATGACCATGACAGAGCTTGCCAATTTAGTTGGTGTATCTCAAGCTACAGTTTCAAGAGCTATCAACCAACCAGAAAAAGTTAAGCCAGAAGTGAGAGAAAAAATACAGTATTTTATAGATAAATACAGATTTATTCCTAATGAAAATGCTAAAACTATGAGAGGTATAGGGAGTAAAATTTTAGGATTTATTGTCTTTAGTTTTTCCAACTACTACTATCTAGATATGATTAAATATGCTGAAAAACTAGCTAGAGAAAAGGGATACAGTCTACTTGTTATGAACTCTGAAAAAAATGCTCAGTTTGAATTTGAGCATATTAAAATGATGCTTGCTAGAAATGTAGAGGGAATACTTATCGCTCCTGTAGATGAACAAAATCTTGATTTTTTAGAGACTACTAATGTTCCATTTGTGGCTTTAAACGAGGATTTTCCAGGGCATAACTATGTTACAACCTCCCTTGTAGAAGGTGGAGAGATTGCCACTAAACACCTTATTGAACAGGGACATAAAAATATCGGATATATTGGTGGACACAATAGAAAATACAATCCAAAACTTGATGGAGTAAAAAAAGTATTAAAGGAAAATAACCTTAACTTTAAAACGGATTCATTTATTAAAGTCGACACTGTCGCTCTAACGGGAGATGAAATTGAAAAAGTTTTACAGAATAAAAAACTTTTATGTAGTGCCTATGTTGCCTCTAATGACGAGGTTGCTTGTCTATTTATGAAAAAAGCCATTAAAGCTGGATATAAAATACCTGAAGATATAGCTTTAGTTGGATTCGATAATACAATAGTGTCTAAGCTTTTGGATATTACAAGTATCACTCAACCCACAGAATCTATGGTTAAAGCTGGAATTGAAATTGTTTTAGCTGGAGAAAAAACAAAAAAAGAGATTCAACTATCACCAGGAATTGAGATTAGAAAAAGTAGCATAAATATATAATAAAAAAATAATGGGAGATTTGAATTTACATCTCCCTAATATTTCTCAAATATTCTTATTCTTCGCTCTTTTTATAAAATATTTCAGGCTCTATATCGCCTTCATTATCTTCGCCAAAATTATCTTTAAATAATTTATTAAATTCCCATATCGCTTTATCTGCATCTTTTCCTTCTAGTATAAATTTTAATTTAGTCCCTTTTGTAGCTCCTAATTTAAGTAGTGACAAATTGGCTTCCTTCTCTCCATAAAATATTTTTATGGTTGAATCATACTTTAAAGCTAATTGAACTATTTTTGTGGCTGGTCTAGAGTGTAGCCCATTTTTATTATTTACAACTAATTCTAACTCCATTTATTCCCCCTTTTATTAATGTATTAATTCCAAGTTAAAATTAGTACTTATTCTTCTAAGTTGTAGTTGCAGCTATTATTTTCTTCTCCTAATATTATATGCTCACTTAATTTTAATATTCTTGTTTGTATATTTACATAGGCCTCATACTCCACTCTTTCCAAGATATCTAATCCAGCTTTTATTCCCTTATTATCGACAACCACAATTCCATGCTTATTTAATAACATTACTATAGGATTTTTTTCAATCTCCATTTTCCTAGTTCTCACATATTCTCTTACATTTTTTGCTAAAAGCTCACTTGTTGCTGGAGCAAAAGGTAGTGTTATAATCTCACCTAGCTTTTGTGTAGACTCTGTTATTCTTGGAAATGGAAATCCTGAACAGGCAAAAACCATAGATTCTTTAGGATGAGCGTGTAGTATTGCTTTAGCATAAGGAGTTTCTTCATATATAGCCATATGCATATTTATCTCTCTCGTTAAACTTCCATCTCCTTCTATAATATTTCTATCTTTATCTATAACTAAAATATCTTCTGGTTTTAATCTACAAAACTTTTGTTGGGACATCAATGTTGGAGATATTAGGTAAAAATTATCATTTATCTTACTACTAAAATTCCCTCCTGCTGCGTTTGTTAAATTTCTATTAAAAGCTACTTCTGCAACTTCACACATCTCTCTTCTTTCATTTTCAAATAACATAAACTCTCACCTCCACTTATTTACTTTAATTTTTGCTAATAGACTCGCAGTTTCTTCACTATTAAAACCAGAACTTTCTTTTTTAGTAGCTTTTGAAGCACTTATTGCAGTTGCAAAAACTACTGCATCTAACAGATTCTTTTTTTCATTTAATTGTGATATTAATCCACCTACAAAAGAGTCTCCACATCCAGTGTCATTTATTTCATTTATTTTGGGAGCATATATCCTAAATATATTTCCCTCTTCTGTCGATAATATACTTCCCTCTTTTCCCAATGATAAAACTATATTTTTAGCTCCCATTAAATGAATTTTTTCCAAATATTTATCAACTTTAAAAGTTCTAAAAATTCTGATAAATTTGGTTTTATTAAATATGGTTTTTGCTTAAGTGCCTCTTCTAAATATATACCCGCTGTATCTACAAAAACTTCTCCCCCTTTATTTTTAACAATCTCTATTAGATAATTATATTTTTTTAAAGAGATTCCAGGAGGTGGACTTCCTGCAAATATTGCAAAATCATTTTCCTCTATATTCATTTCAATATAATTTATCATTTTCTGATAACTTTTTTCTTCTATAGTAAATCCTTTCTCTGTTATCATTATGCTTCCTTCATTTAAATTATCTATTAGAATAGTTGAAACTCTGGTTAAATCATCTTGCTCTATGAAAAAAAACTGACTCCATAACTCTTTAATAACTCTTTCAGTATAGCCCAATTTTTACTTCCTAAAAAACCTATAGCTATATTTTTAACTCCTAATTGGGAAAGTATTATTGAAACATGAGTAGCCTTTCCACCTACATCATAGTTAATCTCTTCAATTTTATTATTCTCTCTTTTTTTTATGGGAAAATTAAATTTTAAAATTTTATCTATTGCAGGATTTAAGGTGAATGTAAAAATCATTATTATACATCCTCTCCATTAAATTTTTTTTGTAACTCTATATTTCTTTGTTTCATCTCCTTAGAAAAAAATAGATATAATATTCCCCAAATAACTAAGATAATAATTCCAATAAATTTACCTTGAACAATTTGTCCAGTTTGAACAAAAATCCATCTAAGAACAGGAGTCTCAATTGATGACCATGTTATCAACTGATTTTGTGGAATTGTTATTGTATTTATATTAGAGGCTAGTTTTGTTATTATTGGTGCAAAATATGTTGCCGAATATAGGTACAACGGAACACTTATTACTCCTAATGTAAACATTCTTATTAAATTCCCTCTACTTAAAATCATAACTGAAACTGCTAAACCTATATTAATTATCCCTCCAAACGGTAGTACTGTATTCTTGGGTAATATAACAGCAAACACCAACGTTATTGGAACTAAAACTATTGCCGTTACCCATATTTCTGATGACCCGGCCATTATAGGCCAATCTAAACCAATATTAAAATTTCTATCTGGAAATTTATTTTTCATATATTCAGATGCTGCCTCTGAAATTGGTGAAAGAGCCTGCATAAATAATTTTGCAACCATTGGAAATAATACCAATGCAGTTCCAGCTTGAACCCCCAAAGTTAACGATTTACTAAAATTATATCCTGACGAAAATCCTATTAAAACTCCAATTACAAATCCCATAACATGATTTTCTGCAAAAATTCCTATTTTATCTCTCAAAATTTCAGCGTCCATTTTTTTATTCATTATAGGTATTTTTCTTAAAAGTAAATCTATAGGATACAATATAACCATACTTAGTAACATTGAGTGAGAACATCCAACCCCTGGAATGTGAGTGACCTCTTGAACCGATTTTTGTGTTAAATCACACATCTTAAGTTCTAATACAACTTGAATTCCAGCAATAACTAAAGCTATGTATATACTTCCTGTTAAGGAGGATACTAAAGCTGCTGTAAATACCTTTCCCCAAACATTCCATAAATCTACATTCAAAGTATCTGTCTTATTAAAAGCTAACATAACTATATTTATCAATATTTGAATTGGAAAAAGAAAAAATGCATAAGGCCATGCCCAAGCTATAGTTGAAGCTGGAGACCATCCTGTGTCTATTGCATTTAACGCTATCCCTGTATTTCTGACTAAACTCTCTGATGCTGGTCCTATACTATTAAACATAAACCCTATTACAGTACCCATTCCTATAAATGCAACTCCCAATGTTAGGGCAGAACTAAATGCATCTTTAAATTTCATTTTTACAATTAACCCAACAGTAAGCATAACTATAGGTAAAAATATATGTGCACCTAAATCATTTAATATATAATTCAGAATATTGTCCATATTTACCCCCCTTTTTATTTATTTTAAAATATCAATTAATTTTTCTAATTCTTTTTCTTGATCCACTCCTGTTAAAAATGGTATTCCACTGATTACTGGAATTGATAGTTCCTGTTTTAGGGGAACTATCGATATATATACATCACTAGTTTTTAAATGCATGGAAATAGATTTTATATCTACTGCTTCAACTTTCACATTTAATCCTTTTGCTTTCAATAATCTTTCAACTTTTGATGCAACAGTTTGTGATGTTGCAACTCCTGATCCACATGCTACAATTATCTTTTTCATTCTACTCCCTCCTAATTAAATTTTTCTCTGATTTTATTTAAAATTTGTTTTTCACTTTGACAATTAATAATCTCTTTAATTGCCTCATCTTCTAAGAAAATTT
>NZ_DBGBQB010000007.1:0-4635 GCF_048470075.1 Cetobacterium sp.
CTTCATGGATATGTATAAAGTTTATAATCTATCCAGTGAAAAAAAGAGTAATGGAGTATATGTTTTCAATAAAACATCTATTGATAGATTTGAGTTTTTACAAGGATATAGAAGGGAATGGACAAAGTATGACACAAAAAAGAATAGCCATTACTACCATAAAGTAAAGCCAATCTTTCTCAATGGTGGCTATGTGGATACTGGTTTAAAAACAGATTATATAAAAAAATCTATGCATAATGATAGCTATGAATTTGCAATAAACTATTTATATTCTGATACTGGTAATATTTATACTCGTTTTGAAGAGAGTTTTAGAACTCCAGCTCCAACAGAGTTCCAAGATAAAGATGGAACTAACTATAGTTTAAATGATTTAAAACCTGAAACGAATCAAACTCTTGAGATTGGAGTTAAAGACTATTTCTTAGGATCTTTTGTCTCTTTGAGTGGATTTATTGGGAAAACTAAAAATGAGATTTATTACAATGAGGTTTCTCATGGTAAAGAGTGGTACTATGGTAACTTTGGTAAAACTGAAAGAAAGGGTATTGAATTAGGATTTGAACAAAGTTTTGGAAAATTTGTATTCTTTGAAAATTTAGCTTATATTGATGCTAAAATCAAGGAAGACTCTAAAAATTCTAGTTTAGAGGGAAATCAAGTCCCATATACACCTAAAATAAATGCCAATTTAGGAACTCTTATTAATTTCACAGATAATTTTAACTCTATCTTATCATTTAACTATAAAGATAGATACTATTTGGATAAAGCCAATAAATATGAGACAAAAAGTTTTGTTACTTTAGATTTAAGTCTTAACTACATGTTTAACAATGGATTAAAAATATATGGTGGTGTCAATAATATTTTGGATAGAGACAACTATGATCAAGAAGGTATTTCTGATAAAGAGATTGTCTATGATCCAGCTAATGGTAGAACTTTTTACACTGGATTTACATATATATTCTAAAAAAAAGCTAAGGTATAACTCAATAGGAGCTACCTTAGCTTTCTTACTTTAACAAAATATAATAAATAAAAGTGACAGTGTAAAAACAAAAAATAGATATATATAATCAGGAATCCCCAATTTATAATCCTTTAGTCTTGTCCTTTTAATTCCATTTCCATAACCTCTAACTTCCATAGAAATAGCTAAATTCACTGCATTTTGTATTCCACTTATAACCACTGGAAAAAATAGTGTCACTATATTCCCCATCTTCTCTCTAAAGTTCATTAGTTTATAATCTATTCCTCTTGCTTTTTGAGCAATAATTATTCTTTTACTCTCATCTTCTAACATTGGAATAAACTTAAATGCTAAAGCTGTTATAACTCCAATGGATTCCACTGGAACTTTAAATATTTTTAAAGGGAACAGAGTCTTTTCAATTACAAATCCAATCTCCCTGATCTCCATTTTTGAAACCATTGAAGTCACCAACAATATTATTGTTAAAAGTCTAAAAATTGAAAGTAGTACATAATCTACATCTCTATCCATAAGAAATAAATTTATAAATATCATGGATAAAAGGAGACCTATTGAGTATTTAAAAATCCTTTTTAATTTATTGAAATTCGCAGAAAATAGCTTCATTTGATAAAATATAAATGGTAAAATTATTATTATTTGATAATAATTTTTTGCAAACCCAAGAGCTAAAACATAAAATATTGTTGTATAAAAAACTGTTCTTGGGTCAAGTTTTCTTTTTAACATCTGATTCAACCCTTTCCAATAGCTTCTCTACACTCCTTATATTTTCAGTTTCTATTCCATACCCATTAACAATTTTACAAAATTTTATAAATTCCATATGAGAATCCTCTAAAACTTTTAAAGGAGTTCCAATTTTAACAATCTTTTTATTTTCTAATGAAATAACCTTATCTCCATACTCTAAAACATCCTCTAATAAATGAGATATTTGAATAATTGTTATCCCTTTATTTTTTAACTCCTTTAGAATGTCAAAAAATAATTTCTTATTCTCTAAATCTAATCCTGCTGTTGGTTCATCCAATAGCAATATCTCTGGAGAGTTTATCAAAATTGAAGCCAATGCCACAAATCTTTTTTGACCTCCACTTATTTCATGTGGTGATCTATTTAAAACCTCATTAGGAAGTTTAAGGCATTTCAAAATCTCCTCTAACTTTTTATCGATTATCTCTTTGGGTAAGTTTTTTTTAATCAGTGAATACTCTATCTCCTCTTTCACCGTATTATTAAAAAATTGTTTTTCAGTATACTGGAACATATATCCTACTTTTTCCCTATATTTTTTTAAATTTTTGCCACTGGATAGATCCATATTTCTCCATAAAATTGTACCTTGAATCTTGTCTAATAAAAATCCTATAGTTTGTAAAAGTGTGGATTTTCCACTTCCAGTTTTTCCAATTATAAAAATCCATTGATTACTTTCTATTTCTAAATTCAAATCTTTCAAGACTATATCTTCATATCCTGAGTTTACTTTTTTTAAAGAGAATTCCATAGATGCTCACCCATTTTCTCTAAACTAAAAATATCTTTAGATAAATCGGTTTTTTTCCTTTTATAAATGTTCTGTGCCACTTTTAACATAGGTGTCAACTCTATCCCTAGTTCCGACTCGCTTTTTATTAGAAAGCTGTTAAATAGCTCCTTAGAGCCCTTAAATTTGATGTTGTTTTTTTCAAGGTAGATAACTTCATCACAAAACTCTATTTCAGCTAAATGATGTGTTATTAAAATTATTGTTACTCCCTTTTCGTTAATCTTTTTTAATAGGTTTAAAATAACCTTTCTATTGGATGGATCTAGCATTGATGTACCTTCATCTAATATTAAAATTTTAGGGTCTAGGGCTAAAGCTGAGCCAATACAGAGTCTTTGTTTTTCTCCTCCAGATAATTTAGAGATTTTTTCATTTCTTTTTCCATAAAAATCTATTTCCTCTATTAATTTCTCTATTTTCTCTTCCATATGACCAGACGAATATCCATAATTTTCCATAACAAAGGCTATCTCCTCTTCAACAACATCAGTGACAATCTGTTCATCAGGATTTTGAAAAACAACCCCTATTTTCTTTCTGCATTGGAAAAGGTTCTCTTTTAGGTTTATATTATCTATATAGATGTCTCCTCGACTAGCCTTTTCTATGCCTAAAATTAATTTTATTAAGGTACTTTTACCAGATCCATTCTTTCCCAGCAATGTATAAAACTTACCTCTTTCAAAATTTATAGAAAAATCTTGAAAGATACTCCCTTCATCATAGGAAAAATCTATTGATTCTAATTTAATCAATCTCTATTCACTCCAATCATCTATATCATAAAAATTTAATTCAATATTTTTTTTATTTAAAAGTTTTTCAAAAGTTTCCATAAAAATCCCTTTTTCAGAAACTAAGTGAACCCTCTTAACAATATCATCTAAATTTTTATAGCAACTTGCTTCTCCTTCCCAATTTCCTCTGCATGTTTTATTAATTCCACAACTGGGACTACCCTTGACTCCATATACTCCAACTATCTCATATCCATTATCTATATAATTTTCAATTTGATTTATAATAGGATAAAGAAGTGATTTGCACTCTCTCTTAAAATAAGGGTATTCAAATTGATCTTTTACATGTCCCCATCTTTTTAAACCTAAAATAAGTAACTCTGGACATGGCAGTTGAATAATTCCACAATTATTTAAAAGAAAATTTTTTATAAATTCAAAGTAATACTTCTGTTCCTTTGCATAGGGCTTTACCACTGAGTTTTGATTTAAAATGCAGTGAGATAAAATAACTATTTTTTTTCCTCTATTCATTATTTAACCCCCTATCTTCCTTAACAAAGTGCTAGGAAGTTTACTTATTATCATAGCTACCACTACACAAGATGTTATTTTATCAATTAAATTAGACATTATCCTTGGTATAAATGCCGCTGTAAATATCTTTTGCCCACTTTTTACTAACCATCCTGTTAAAATATCCATTGAACCACCTGCTAATCCTCCAAATAGAGACACTGCTATTGGTGTTCCAACCAATGGTGCTAACACAGATAATAAAACTCCTGTTAAAATTGCTGTCTTTATACTAAAGCCAAATTTTTTTGCTATAAACCCTACAACAATTCCAATCATCATATTAACTATTGCAAATGGAAGTTCTACTGGATTATTTATCATTGCTGTTATCAAGTTTGTAATTAGTCCTGTTATAGCTCCAAAAAATGGACCTAATAGAGCACCTGATAATATTGTACCAACAGTATCTAAAAATAGAAAAGGTATACCAAATGTTTTAGCTAAGGTTGCTAATATAATATTCAATCCTATTCCCAATGCCGATATTGTTATTGATAAAGTATTTTTGTTCATTTTTCCCCTTTTTAGTTTTCACTTAAACTAATTCATAATATATATTTTGTAATTAGTCATCCCTTTAGTTAGGAACTTTTTTATAACTTTTATCCTAAAAGTTCTCATGTTTCACTTAAGTCACTTCATAAAGTTCCTCCTTCATCATTTTCTCTAACTATTATTATACAAAAAAAAACCTTATTAATAAAAGGTTTTTTTTTGTATTTCATCTTCTAATTTAAGTATAATATTTTCTATGGTTG
>NZ_DBGBQB010000008.1:0-2976 GCF_048470075.1 Cetobacterium sp.
GTATAAGCTCTCTATATCTTTAAATTCATTCAATACCTTTTTAGAGGGTTTTATATCCTCTATAAATATTTTATATTGATATTTATCTTTAAATGTTTCCATTTTCAATTTAAAGGCTACATCTATCTCTATGTTATTCACAATAGTTTCAAGCATATCCTCACTGTTGAACCAAACACAGTTTTTTATCTCCACTCCATTTTTAATTAAATCCATCATCAAATGATTTTTTTCTTTTCCAATAGCTCTAAAATTTTTATAGTTACAATTTTTTATTGCAAATAGAGGTGAGGCATTTCCAAATCCATATGGTTCTAACAATGAAAGTTTATCCATTAAATCAAAAGATATTTTCATCATTGAAAGTTCACAATCTATTTTTATAGGTTTCTTTGTGGCTTCACTATCCAATGTTCTCAGTGCATAATCATTTATCTCCTTAGAAAATCTCTCTATATTTTCAATTGGGATAGAAAATCCTGCTGCTCCTGCATGTCCACCATATTTTACAAAAAGCTCTTTCATCGAATTTAAAGCTTCAATCATATTAAATGCTTCCGTACTTCTACAGGAAGCTGTTGCTATTCCCTCCAGTGGCTTTATTTCCATTATTATTGTAGGTTTATAGTATCTATCTAAAATTTTTGACGCAACTATCCCTATCACTCCATGATGAAATTTCTCCTCTGCAACAACGATAACGCTATTTTCATCTAATTTTTTTTCATCTATTTTTTCAATTGCTTTTTTTAAAATATTCTCTTGAATCTCTTTTCTTTCACTATTCTTATTTATTAATTCATAAATCAATTTATCACAGATAACATGGGAATCACTGACCATAAGTTCCACAGCCATTTTTGCATCCTCTAATCTCCCAGCAGCATTAAAAATTGGAGCTATTATAAACCCAACATCATATGTGTCAAACTTTTTTTCTAACGGATTTTCATACAACCTTTTCATAAGCATATTTAATCCCAACCACTTACTACTTTTTAAAAGCTCTAACCCTCTTTTTACTAAAAGTCTATTTTCCCCTTTTAAAGGTACTATATCCGCTATTGTACCAATCGCAACTATATCTAAATATTTATATATATCATTTTTTTTCTCCAGTTTCTTATATAGTGCTAATATCAACATAAATGCTGTTCCAACTCCAGCTAGATACTTATATGGACTCTCATTGTCATCTCTCTTTGGATTTATAACAGCAAAAGCTTCTGGCAAATCATTATTAATCTCATGATGATCTGTTATTATCATATCCATTCCTAAGTCATTACAGTGTTTAACTTCTGAAATAGATGAGATTCCACAGTCAACTGTTATAATTAAATCCCCACCTTCCCCCTTTATATGGCTTAAAGCCTCTTTATTTAATCCATATCCTTCATCTCTTAAAGGTATATAGTAATTGACATTTATTTCAAGCTCTTTTAAAGCCAGATAACATAGAGAGGTAGATGTGATTCCATCCACATCGTAGTCTCCATATATCCATACGTTTTCCCCTCTCTCTTTAGCTCTTAAAACTCTTTCCACACCTTTATCTATATCCTTTAGATCACTTGGGTTCATAAGGTGTTCCAAAGTTCCATCTATAAATAAATCTATCTCCTCTTTTGAAATTATACCTCTATTATACAGTATCTGTTCTATGTCTCTATCTATATCTTCATGTGTTCTTTTAAACTCTTCTGATTTAAATAACCATTTTGTATTTCTCATATTTTCATACCTTTCTTAAATTTTTAATTATATATTGCACTATAAAATGCATATGTGTATACAATCTCTTCAATCTCCCTTTGAAGTCTTTCATCCACTATTGTCTCCAGTTTTAAATCTCCATCCAATTCAAAATTTAATGTTTTTAAAACTTTCTCTCCATACATATACTCTATCAATGTTTTTAAAATCATTCCATTGTGCTTATCATAAGTTTCTTTTAAAATTTTACTACCCAACTCTATATTTTTTTTAGGGTCGTAATAAATCTCCTCTCTATCCTCTCCAATTACACTAGTAGGAACTCCCATTAAACCAACTCTTTCAAACTTATTACTCTCATTATCAAACCCACTCTCTATATACATCACAGTATATATCAGAGATTGGGGAATTAAATATATCTTTCTAGCATCTTGAACCTCTTCCCTATAATACTTAGGATATACATAGTGTAATAAGTTTTTATATTTATAAAATTCATTTTTGAAATCACTAACTTTTTTAAAAGATTCTTTATAGAAACCACTTTTTATAAAACTATTCATTATTGTTATTTTATCTTGAGTTGTCTCTTTATCTAAATCGAAGTTATTACTTTGAACAGCCAGTTCCAATAGTTCAGGATTTTTCAATTCCCCTATTTGAGTTAAAGCATCCTTTAAAACCTCCTCCTTATATGTATTTTTTATATCAAAATCTTTTAAAGAATCCATATAGTTTCTAACAACATAGTTACTTGCAAAAAAAACATTATAGTCGGCTAACTTCCATGGATTTTTAGCTCCCTCCATGAGTTGTGTATAAACCATATAGTATAATCCAAGTTTTGGATTATCTGGATATACTTCCTTAAATCCCCCATATTTCTCTATAAATTTTTTTCTATTCTCTAACTTTATATAGATGTCTAATAACAGAGCTTCTACATTTTCGTTTTTTCTATTTATTTTTTCGACTATTTCTTTAGCCTTTTTATACTCTCCTAATTTGTAATATATACGTCCAATTCTAAAACTTGCCCTGTCTATTAACCTTATATCTTTTATTTTTTCATAGTTAAAAATTGCTCTTGAATAATCTTTACTCTGTTCGTAAGCCCTCGCTCTTATAAAGATTAAGTTCCCCTCTCCAGTATCTAATTTTTTTGTTAAATCAATAACTTTTTTATTCTCATCCAATCTCAATAGACTTTCTAAATATATAATTTTTAAGGTCAATTTTTTATCATTATTTTCTCTA
>NZ_DBGBQB010000009.1:0-7002 GCF_048470075.1 Cetobacterium sp.
ATAAAGAATGGGTCACAAGGGCTTTTTAAACAACTGATCTATTTAAAAGAAAATTATAAGGAGTTAAAAACAAAGTTTTTAGGAGTACATAAAAACTTTGAAATAGCTTATATAGGATAATTGTTGACAAAATTGATAAAAAATGTTAACATTAAACAGTAAAGAAACTATACCAAAAAGGGGTGTAAAAAAATGTTTTTTGAAGAAATACAAGATGAAATTTATGACAGTACATTTGATTCTATTTATTATGCATTAATAGAGGAATATAAAGAGGGTAAGTTAACAATTGAGAGGTTAACAATGAATATAGATGAGCAACAACAGATTTTGTTAAATGGATTTTTTGAAGGAGAAACAAAATTTGCTTATGCTAGTGCAACTGTAGATGCTCACCAGTATGCTCTTGCAATGATAAAAAAAGGATTAGTATAGTAAAAAAGAGTGGATTTTATCCACTCTTTTCATTTTTATAACAAAATCCAGAGATACATCATAAAAAATGGAACAACTCAAAAAAGAGAAATGTTCCAAAAAAAAACTTGACATAAAAGTGTTCTTATTATATACTAATAACCGAGACCGAATTTGATTGAATAGATCTATATACCCCCCAAAAATCTATTTTAATCTTTTTTATTTTTTAACACTCCCCCGTGTTATGAAAAAACCCTCCCCCCCAGGAGGGTTTTTTATATTACATCTATTTAAGAATTGTTAAAAGTAAGGGGGCGATAAAGATAGTTATAATACCAGCTATAACTATGGATAAGGCACTCATAGCTCCTTCAACCTCTCCCATTTCAATAGCTTTACTAGTCCCTACTGCGTGGCTTGAAATTCCAATACCCAATCCTTTAGCAACAGCATTTTCAATTCTAAAAAGTTTTAACATAAATGGTGCAAAGAT
The DNA here is from genome assembly GCF_048470075.1 of Cetobacterium sp. Taxonomy (GTDB): domain Bacteria; phylum Fusobacteriota; class Fusobacteriia; order Fusobacteriales; family Fusobacteriaceae; genus Cetobacterium_A. Next base: position 911 of record NZ_DBGBQB010000009.1, read on the forward strand.
ATTTCCTGCTATTCCAGTAACCATGATTGCAAAAACTGTTATTGCAGGGATTCCTCCAAGAAGTTTACTAACCTCTATTCCAATAGGAGTAGTAATAGATTTAGGAACAAAAGATAATAGAATAATATCCTGAATTCCAAGAAGTTTTCCTAAAAAAATAACAGATAAAATAGCTGTAATAGAACCAATAAGAGCACCTGCTAATATGACTTTATAATGTTTTTTTAGTGTTCCTAGCTCCTTATAAAGTGGAATAGCTAAACAGACAGTAGCTGGAGCTATAAAAAATCCTAATATATCTCCACCTTTATTGTAATAAGATGTAGGAATATCAAAAACTTCCATAAATATAAATATAAGGATTAGAGCAACAAAAATTGGATTCAGAATAGGCCACTTAAATCTATTGAAGATATCCTTTCCAATTTTAAAGGCAATTAAACTAATAAAAATTCCAAAAAAAGCGTTATCAAATAAAAGTTCTTTCATCTATTTTTTCCCCCTCATCATAAAGTCTACGCATAGAGCTGTAACAACCATAGTAATCAAAGTTGTAAGTATAAGTAAAAAGATAAGTTTAAAAAAGTCAGTTTTTAAAATATCAATAACATCTAAAAGTTTAACACTCGGGGGAATAAAAGTGATAATCATATTAGCAATAAAAAACTCACCAGCATTTTTAATACTGTCTAACTTTACTACTTTTAAAGAAAGAAAAATAAATAAAAGAATCAATCCGTTAACTGTTCCAGGAGTAGGAAGGTGAAAAACCTTTTCTAAGATAACTCCTAAATAGTTAATACTTAAAATAATAAGAAACTCATACAACAAAATAAAACCTCCAGTACTTTTGTATAAAAGATTAAAGAGGTGTTCCTTTGGAACACCTCTAAATATAAAACTAGTCTCTTCTTTTCATTTGTGGGAAAAGTACAACGTCTCTGATTGATGGAGAACCAGTTAATAGCATAATAGCTCTGTCGATACCGATTCCTAATCCACCAGTTGGAGGTAAAGCATACTCTAAAGCTTCGATATAATCATCATCAATAACAGCAGTAGCTTCATCGTTTCCTAGTAAAGCTTCTTCAACTTGAGCTTCAAATCTTCCTCTTTGATCAGCAGGATCATTTAACTCAGAGAATGCATTCGCATACTCTCTAGCGTCGATGAATAACTCAAATCTATCTGTAAATCTTGAATCTTCTGCATTTCTCTTAGCAAGAGGAGATATTTCAACAGGGTGACCATAGATAAATGTAGGTTGAACAATATGCTCTTCACATTTTTGCTCAAAGAACTCATTGATAATGTGTCCAACTGAAGTCATGTGATCAGCGATTTCAACATGGTGCTCTTTAGCTAATGCTTTCGCTTCTTCAACTGTTAGATTTTGCCAGAAATCTGCACCAGTAACATCTTTAATCATATCAACCATGTGTACTCTGTAGAACTTTCCAAGATCGATCTCTTTATCGTTGTACTCTATTTTAGTTGTTCCTAAAACCTCAGTAGCAAGGTATTGGAATAAACTCTCTGTTAAATCCATCATGTCATTATAGTCAGCATATGCCTGGTATAACTCCATCATTGTAAACTCAGGGTTATGTCTAGTAGAAATCCCTTCGTTTCTAAAGTTTCTATTAATCTCATAAACTTTATCAAATCCACCAATTATTAATCTTTTTAAATAAAGCTCAGGAGCGATTCTTAAGTATAACTCCATATCTAACGCGTTATGATGAGTAATAAATGGTCTAGCAGCAGCTCCTCCAACGATAGGGTGCATCATAGGAGTTTCAACTTCTAAGAATCCCTTTTTATTTAAAAACTCTCTAATACCATTTATAATTCTAACTCTTTTCATGAAAGTTTCTTTTACATCTCTATTCATGATAAGGTCTAAATATCTTTTTCTATATCTAGTTTCAACGTCTGTAAGACCGTGGAACTTCTCAGGAAGCGCTCTAACGTTTTTAGATAGTAGTTCAACTTGAGAAACTCTTAAAGTTAACTCACCTTTTTGAGTCATAAATAAAGTACCTTCAACACCAATGATATCTCCAACACCTAATTTTTTAACTATTTCAAAAGCTTGCTCTCCAATTTGATCCTGTCTAATGTAAACTTGAATTTTACCAGTTTGATCTTCTATATGAGCAAATACGGCTTTACCTTGCTCTCTGAATCCCATAATTCTTCCTGCTGTTTTGAAAGTAGTCTCTGCTTCTGGAGAAGATGCTAAAAGATCTCCAATCATATGAACTTTATCATATTTTTTTCCGAATGGGTAAACTCCAAGAGCTTCAATCTCTTTTATTTTTTCCCATTGCTCCATTACAAGACGTTCTTTTCCAACTCTGTCAAAGTATTTTTCCATAGTTTTTCTCCCTTTTTAAGTTTATAGTTTCAATAAATATATGCTACTTTTTCTTCCCCAAGTGCTAGTTGGGTTATTTTCTCTAGATTTTCTTAAGTAATCTTTTGCTTTTTCAACATCTCCCTTTTTATGGTAGATAACTCCTAGGTAATAGTATAATTCAGATGTATTTTCACCAGGGTTAGAAACTTTATCAAAGTTAGATAAAGCTTTATCAAAGTTATTCATTGAAAAATACGTTTTTCCTCGATAGAAGCTAAGCTCAGAGATATCAGTTGAGCCACCTTCAGCTTTATTAAAAAATATTAAGGCTTCATTATAACTTTTACGATTAAGAGCATCTATTCCATTTGTGATATCTTTAGAGGAATCTGAAGATGGTGATATATTTGTAATAGATGTACCTTCAGATGAACCAGTTAAATTTGAAATAGAACTTTCTGTCATAGAAGTTGCCAAATCAGGAACTCCAGGGATTAAGCCAGAAGATGAGCTTCCTGAGCTTAAATAGTAATTTCCTTTATCAGAATCTCCTTTTTGTGAGTATAACTTACCTATCAGTACAGCTAACTCTGGACTTTGAGAATCTCCATAGAACTTTTCTAAGAATTGTAACTCGTCCATTGTAGCGTTATTCTTTCGCTGAATAGCTCTCATAATCTCAGTGTTTAACTTAAGATTACTTCTGTTATAATCTAGATAATAGTTATTAATAATAAAACTTCCACCATTAGATTTCTCCTCTAAAGCAAGAAGTTTTATTTTTTCCTCCTCATCAAGTGAGAAGTTTTCTTTTAAATATCTAATCTCTTTATTAATTAAAAGTTGATTTTCATTTGCAGAACTTAAATCAAGTACCATAAATGCTACATTTTTTTGCTGACTGTTTGTAGGGAAAGCAATTGAATATAACTGGGCACTTTTTACCAATAGATCTAAATTTTTATTATTGTAGCTGTTTAAAATTATACCATAATTATCTTTCTCAGTAAAATTATATTTCAATTTATTTTTTATCTTAACAGTCCCAACATATGTGAATCCTTTGTAAATCTCAGCAATATATTCGCCTTGATAAAGACTATTGAAGTTTAAACTATTACCACTGATATTAAAAGTAAAATCAGTTTTAATAGGAGAAGAAATCAATTTAACTCTATCTGCATTGATATTGTTGATAATAAGTGTTTCTCCTGCATAAACCTCCATAGGTGCCATCATCTGAGATGGTAAGTACTCTCTAATAGCATTTGTTGAAGAATCTCTCTGAATAAGATCATATAAATATGCTACTCCTGACTCATTAAGAAAAAAGTTATCCTGTTGTAAAGTTGGATTTTTAATGCTAGGAACAACAACTTTGCTTTGTGTAGGAAGTTGTGTTTGAAGATTGGTACAACTGAATAAAATCAAAGCCGTTGTAGAAATTAAAAATATTTTTTTCATTTACCCCTCCTTTAATAAAAAATAGAGCAAGGAGATTGCTCTATTTTAGTGTTTATTGTACTTCAATTATTTCAATCTCTAATTGGTTTATCTCTACATTATTATCATATATAATATAGTCAATTGTCAACTTATTTTCAGAATAAACGTATTTTTTACAAAAAACTGTAAAATCCTTTTTGAAATAAGAAGTTTTGTAGATAAAATCTGTTTTAGATTCTGGCTTTAATAAAAGCTTACTCTGAATCTCACCAAATTTTAAAATTTCGGTGAAACAAGGGGATATTCTTATCTCACCTTTACCATATTTATTATCATAGGTAAAAATAGTAGTGTTACCGTCCATTATTTTTTGTGCTATCATTTTTTGAGAAATCTTCTCTCCAAATGAATCTACGCTATTTATAATGATTTTAGCCATTAATAATAGTCCTTCTCGTCATCATCATATTCCATATCATAATAGTCGTCATGATCATAGGAATCCTCACGATCATAATACTCATCATCATCCCAATCTCCGATATTATCTGCCCCTAAATACTCCTCTTTCCAGTAGTCTAAGACAGCATTTATTTCACTAGAGTCATCGACAAAGATTAAATCATCTTCATCCTCATCATATAAAAATATATAATTAGCTCCATCAAAATCCTCAGTTATAAGATATTCCTTATCTCTTATAATAAGATTTTCTAAGACTGTTAGCTCAAACTCCTCGTCATCGATATTGTGATAAAAAGTTTCTCCTTGCGAATACATTGTTTCCTCCTAATACTTTATAAAAATAAAATTAAAAATAAAATTAAAAACTATTTATGATACTTAGTGTTTTTATTTATACTAAACCATCTGTATATCTGTTCAATCAATATTAATCTCATCAATTGGTGCGGGAAAGTCATTTTAGAAAAACTTAATCTCAAATCCGAATTTTTTCTAATCTCATCAGAGACACCATAAGACCCACCAATAATAAAATTAATTGTGCTATCACCGTTGAGACCTATCTTCTCAATCTGCGCCGCCATCTCCTCAGAGGAAAAGTTTTTTCCTTGAATATCTAGCAGAATTTTAAAGCCTTTGTTTTTTTCTAAAGTTTCAAGAATTGCCTTGGACTCTTTTTCTATAGACATACTTCTATTAGAATCATTACCATCCTCTTTTAATTCAAAAATTTTTAGTTTACCAAAGGCTTGAAGTCTTTTAGCAAACTCCTGTATACCATCTAAAATGTATTTTTCTTTGATTTTTCCAATACATACAATATTTATATTCATTTTCTTTTAAATCCCTTCTCCATATCTAATAAGCTTATTTTAAATGTAATTGGTCTGCCATGAGGACAAGTAAAACGTCCAATTTCATGTAGTTCTAAAATAAGTTTTTCCATTTCAGGAATAGTCAGCTTTTCATTGGCCTTAACTGCACCTCTACAAGACATTGAGATAATCATATTTTCAATAACCTCATTCTTAGAGTTTACTTTATTAATTCCTTCAAGAGTTTCAAAGAAAATATTTTCAAAAGAATCTTTTGTATCTAAAGTAGGTACGGACCTAATTAAAAAATCCATATCATTAAACTGATCTATTTCAAAACCAAAATCTTCAAAAAATTTGATTTTTTCTTTTAAAATTTCAATTTGTTTTAATGTTAAAGATATCTTAATAGGAACTAATAGTGCTTGGGAGGCTAGTTTATGCTCGGCATACTCCCTTTTTAATTTTTCATAAAGAATTCTTTCATGAACAATGTGTTGATCATAAATTATAAGCTCCCCATCTTCCTCAACCAGTATAAAAGAGTTAGAAAACTGTCCAATAATTCTAAGTTTTTTATCTAAACTATTTTTATTTGTACTTGAAGAGAGGTAAGAGGACTGCTTTTTTACTTGTTCATCCTGAGTTTCAATCTTAATAATCTCTAAATGATTTTCTTTTTCTTCTAAAGAGTTCGCTGATTCTATAGTGTTATCAATAGAAATCTGAAGCTTTGTAGATTCACTTTTAATGGGAACAAATTTTTGCTCCGCTTCAGATTTAAAAAAAGTTTCCTTATCAATAATTGAACTATTGTCTTTTTCTAAAGAAGATTCATTTTCCTTTTTTATTTCTATCTCTCTTTTTATATCATTAATTTCAAAAATTTCAAAAGGTTTTTTTTGCTCACTTGAAACTTTTATATCATTAAAATTCAAATTTTCCTTTTTTACCTCAAAAGTAGGCATACTAAAATCTTTATTAAAATTCAAAGCCTCCTCTAC
>NZ_DBGBQB010000010.1:0-4772 GCF_048470075.1 Cetobacterium sp.
TTTAGTTCCTCTCTAATAGTTCCTAAATTTCCTGCATAAGTTAGTTTATCTAATACAACTAATTTTATATTGTCATGTTTTTCCAACATATATTTAACAAAATTTGCACCAATAAATCCTGCTCCACCTGTTACTAAATAAGTTTTAGTGAACTTTTCTCTTTCTGTCTTATATCCACCCAGAGATTTATTACTTATACTACTCATTTTCTTCATTTTTCACCCCATTTAAATTTCTAAAATAAATGTTGTCAATTTCTAAGTACTCATCAATACGACTATGCCAACTAGGTATTTTTATTCCTAAAATATTCTCTATTTTTTTACTACTCAACTTTGAATATTTAGGTCTAATGTCATAAGTTGTAAAATCTAAACATTTTCCCTTTAAAATCTCTCCTTTATATCCTAATTTTTCTAAAATATATTTCCCTTGTTCATAACGAGAGGTTTCTCCATTACCAGCTATATGATATATTCCATAATCTCTATTTCTTAAGTTTAATATTTTCCAAGTTATATCAACTATATCTTTTGTACTTGTTGGAGATGATACTTGATCTGTGGCTATTTTTATACTTTCTCGAGTATTAGCCCAAGTTTTTACCTGTTCTATAAAATTTTTACCATCTTTACCAAAGACCCAAGACACTCTAAAAATAAAAGTTCTTTTATTTTCTTTTAAGGCCAATCTCTCTCCCAGAGCTTTACTACATCCATAGACAGACAGTGGATTTATTTTGTCCTCTTCTGTATATTCTGTTTTTTTAGTTCCATCAAAAACAAAATCTGTAGAGTATGTTACAAACTCAATTTTTTTCTCTTTACAAATTTTAGCTAAATTTTCCACTGCATAAGCGTTAATTGCATAAGCCATATCTTTTTCCTCTTCAGCCTTATCAACTAAGTTATATGCAGCACAATTTATAACTAAATCTATATCATTATTTAGAATATAATCTCTCACTTTGTCAAAGTCAGTTATATCTAGTTCTATCCTATTAGGTGCTAAAAATTCTATATTATTTTTTTTAAAAAATCTTTGAAACTCTATAGCTAACTGTCCTGCTCCACCTGTTATTAAACATTTTTTCATTTTTCATCACCTAATTTTCATTATTTATAAAATTTATGCTTTTCTAATAGCTGTTCTCCCTCTCTATAAAGGCTTTTAATGTTTTCTGATTTTTATCTTTCTCCGATATTATCAGTTCCTCTTCTTTTAAACCATATTTTTCTAATTCCCAATCTATACCTAACTCTTTATCATTCCATATAATTCCAGAGTCAAAATCTGGAGCATAGAAATCTGTACATAAATACTCTATCTCTGTATCATCTTTCAGTGTTAAAAACCCATGTGCAAACCCTTTGGGTACAAATAGCATTTTTCTATTACCCTCACTTAAGAGTATCTTAAAATATCTTCCAAAAGTTTCACTATCTTTTCTTAAATCCACAACAACATCTAAAATTTCACCTTTTAATACTCTTATAAGTTTTCCCTGAGCTTGTTGAACTTGAAAATGTAATCCCCTTAATACTCCAAAACTACTCTTAGAGTGATTCCCTTGTACAAACTCCTCATCTATTCCATATTTTAAAAGTTGTTGTCTATTAAAAAATTCATAGAAAAAACCTCTTTCATCCCTATATATCTTTGGTTCTATTACTACTAATCCCTTTATCATAAAAATCACCTCATAAAAAAATAACCATGATTTACTCATGGTTTTTTAATAAACTAAGTAGATACTCCCCATAAGAGGTCTTCTCTAAAGTTTTACTCAGTTTTAAAAGTTGGCTATTATCTATCCAACCTTTATTATATGCTATTTCCTCTAGACATGCAATCATTATCCCTTGTCTAGTTTGAATAGTTTTTACAAAATTACTAGCTTCTAGAAGTCCATCAAAAGTTCCTGTATCAAGCCAAGCCATACCTCTACCTAGACTTATAACATTTAACTTTCTCTCTTTAAGATACATATCATTTATAGATGTTATCTCTAATTCCCCTCTTTCTGATAGAGTTACATTTTTAGCTTTTTCTATAACACTATTGTCATAAAAATATATTCCTGGAATTGCATAGTTTGATTTAGGATTTTTAGGTTTCTCCTCTAAAGAGATTACCTCTCCATTTTCATTAAACTCTACCACTCCAAAATCCTTTGGATTTTTTACATAGTAACCAAATATTGTAGCTCCTAACTCATTACTTACAGCTTTTTCTAACATTCCTGTAAATCCATGCCCATAGAAAAGGTTATCTCCTAAAATTAGTGATACTGAATCTTTTCCTATAAACTCTTCACCTATTATAAAAGCTTCAGCTAAACCTTTAGGAGATTCTTGAATTTTATAACTGATTGATAATCCTAGTTCACTTCCATCCTCTAGTAGTTCTTTAAATACTGGAATATCTCTAGATGTAGAAATTATTAGTATCTCTCTTATTCCAGCAAGCATAAGAATAGAGAGAGGATAATATATCATAGGTTTATCATATATTGGTATCATCTGTTTACTTATAGCTTCAGTTACAGGATATAATCTTGTACCAGATCCCCCTGCTAATATTATCCCTTTCATATTCTCACATCCTTATAACTCTATTGTTCTTAAACACTATTTTTAATCTACTTAATATCCAGGATGGAATTACACAACTACCTATTATCACTAAAGATATCAAAAATTCAAATATTTGGGGCTTTGAATATCCCGGTAATATTTCCATTATTCCCATAGGATTTCCAATATAAAAAGCCATAAATATTGATATTAAAAAACCTATCCATGCATCACTTGAATTTGCTTTTTTTATAAAAATGCCTACTAAAAATAAGCCCGCTATAGGTCCTCCTAAAAGACCAGTTATAGATTGAAAATATAAAAATATATCTCCTTGTCCAACTTTTAAAAATCTAAATGCTAATATTGAACTTATTAAACCAACTATCCAACTGCTATATTTACCTATTTTTAATTCCAGTTTATCATCCATAATTTTATAAAACGGTTTTATTATATCTGAAGCTATACATATTGCCACAGAATTTAAACTTGATGATACTGTCGATTGAGTAGCTGCAAATATTGCTGCTATTACAAGTCCACTTAATCCTGTTGGTATATAATTTACAACAAAATAAGGTAAAATTGCATTTCCGGATATCTCTTTAGGTAATATTTGTGAATATGTAAAAAATAGATATAACCCTGATCCCATTCCTATAAATATAACTATGCTTGTTAATAGTAATGGTATATTCATATATAAACTTTTTTTTGCTTCATCTACAGATTTGGTAGTACTGTATCTTTGGACTATATCTTGGCTTCCAACATATGCATAAATCGAACTTAAAAAGCCTCCAATTATAATTCCTATTAGAGTTTTTCCAGCAAAATTCAAAGAAAACATATCTGGAGTTATAATTTTTTCAGCTTTATTTAATGCTTCGAATACTCTTATGTTTTCAGGTAATTCAATAATACCAGATATTGTAATTATTCCTGCTCCAAATAACAGAACTATTGTTTGAATAGCATCAGACCAAACAACAGCCTTTATTCCTCCTAAAGAGGTATAAGCTACACATAAAAATCCAACTATCCCCACTAAAAACATGGAATTTATTTGAGGGAGTGCGACTGTTAAAGCCAATATTGGCAGATATAGAATTATTGCAATTCTTATAATATGAAATATTATAAAAGTTATACTTCCTATAAATCTAAATTTTTTATCGAATCTTTTTTCTAAATATTCATACGCTGTTTCTACCTCTAAACCTCTGAAAAAAGGAACAAATGTTTTTGCAGACCATAATACCATTAATATTATTCCTAATGGAGCCATTCCCATAATCCACCCATTTTTAAATACTGAAGCCGGAATAGCCATAAAAGATAACGATGATAATGCTGTTGCATAAATGCTACATGCTGTTACCCAAGCTGGTATTTTACCAGCACCTTTAAAATAATCTGAAGTACTTTCATTTTTTTTTGAAAAGTAAATCCCTATTCCTACTATACCCATAAAATATATAAATATGACTACCCAATTTATCCAATGCCAAGTCATATTTTATCTTCCTTCATCTTTTTTAAATAATGTGTAGCTATGTCTAAATCCAAATATTCATCAATGTCAACAGAATATTCTCTAGCCATAACATAAGCTAATTTCCCTCCATTTAAATTTGTATTTAAATTAAGATACTCATCATTTTTTTGAATATATATAGCTCCATTAACAATATATATTGGCGAAAAATCCTGTCTTCTCATATCTCCACTCAAATTTAATACATTTATTGTTTCGTCTTTTTCATTTAATGTTCTCATAATGCATGGGTGTTCTGTCACCTCAGAAACAGAAACTAAACTTCTTTCATTACTTTCAATTAACTTTTCTATAGCTTCATCTATATGCCAACTTTGTCTTAAAGGACTTGTATTTTGAAGAAGCAAAATATAGTCATATTTTTCCTCTAATTTTTCTAACTCTTTAATTGCATGAATAAAAGCATCTATACTTTTAGCTTTATCTCCTGAAATTTCCTTTGGTCTTAAAAATGGAACTTCTGCTCCTAGTTTTTTAGCAACTTCAGCTATCTCAAAATCATCCGTAGATATAATAACTTTATCAATATATTTCGATTCTTTTGCACTTTTTATTGAGTAATACAATAATGGTTTTCCCAATAAATCAATTATATTTTTCTTTGGAATTCCCTTGCTTCCTCCTCTAGCTGGTAT
>NZ_DBGBQB010000011.1:0-8434 GCF_048470075.1 Cetobacterium sp.
AATCTAAACATTGGTTTTATTGAAAAAATTGTAAATATAATGTTGGAGTGTAAAAAACTAACGTAGGGTCAAAAAAGATAATTTTTTTAAATAATGAATTATCATTAGATATAAAATATGATTTTAATTCTTGACGCTATCAAAATAGCTTCTTCTTTAAGTCATACAGAGTTTATTATTCACTAAATTAATCTACTTTATTTTATAATTGAATTTTAATTAATTTTTATTATAAACAGCTAAAAATCAACAACCACAAAAAATCTATGTACTTCAAAGTAAAGAGACTATCAATAAACTTACTGAACTAACACCCTGCGTTTATGGTGCAAAAACAGTCTTTATTTTAGCATATGATACAAATATAAAGTGGTATAATCCCTTAGAAGATGGAAATCACTCTGGTATAGAGGATGTTAGTATTGTTGCAACCTATATGATGCTTCAAGCTGCAGAGCTTGGTCTTAATACTTGCTGGGTAAATTTCTTTTCTAAAGCTTAATAGCTTTATTTTTATCCATTAAAAGCATTTTAATTTCTTTATATTTTAAAAATATCATAATTTGATAAAAATTATTTTAGAAAAAATTTGAAATTATTTTTTATTTATGCTATAGTATAAAAAATATTTTACAGGAGTGGTTTATATGTTTAATAGAATGATAAAAACTACAATGATGAATATGATGCCTTTGGGAGTTGGTACCAAAAATTAATTTTTTAATTTTGGGACGAACTCATTTTGATTTGCTTAAATGAGATCTCCCAAAGATATAGAGCTTTTAATCTAGCTTGGGAGATTTTATCTCTCAAGCTTTTTTTATTTCTATATCTTTATTTTTTATAAAAGGGAGGATCAACTATGAGTTATAAATTTGAAACAATTCAATTACATGGTGGACAATATCCGGATTCAGAAACAGGTTCAAGAGCAGTTCCAATTTACCAAACCTCTTCATATGTTTTTAAAAATAGTGATCATGCTGCAAATTTATTCTCTTTAAAAGAGAACGGAAATATCTACACTCGTTTAGGAAATCCAACAACACAAGTTTTAGAGGAGAGAATCTCTCTTTTAGAAGGTGGAGTAGGAGCTTTAGGTGTGGCTTCTGGAGCAGCAGCAATAGCATATGCCTTTTTAACAATAGCAAAATATGGAGATGAAATCATCTCAGCAAATAATATTTATGGTGGAACATATAATTTTTTGACTAATACTATCATCGATTATGGAATCAATACAAAATTTTTTAACCCAAAGGATTTAATCCAACTCGAACATCTGATAACCTCAAAAACAAAAATAATCTTTATAGAAAGTTTAGGAAATCCTAGTGGGGATGTTATAGATATTGAAAAAATATGTTTTATAGCTCATAGATATAATATTCCTGTCATTGTAGATAATACATTTGCAACCCCATACCTAATAAAACCTTTTGAATATGGTGCTGATATCGTTGTTTACTCAGCTACGAAGTTTCTAGGTGGACATGGCACATCAATAGCTGGACTGATTGTAGATAGTGGTAAATTTAATTGGAAAAATACTAAGTTTGAGACCTTTAACACTCCTGATAATGGATATCATGGATTAAAATACTCTGATTTAAATGAAAAAGCTTTTATAACAAAAGTTAGAGTAAAAACTCTGAGAGATACTGGTGCAGCACTATCTCCTTTCAATGCTTTTTTGATACTTCAAGGAATAGAAACTCTTTCTCTAAGAATGGAAAGACATGTTGAAAATGCAGAGAAAGTAGCCAAATTTTTATTTGAAAATGATGAAGTAGAATGGATTAGTTATCCTAAATTTCAAGAAAATTCAGAAAAAAAATTAATTGAAAAATATTTGAAAAAAGGAGCTACATCAATTTTTACTTTTGGTTTAAGAGGTGGAAGAAGAAGAGGAAAAAAATTTATAGATTCTCTTGAGCTTTTCTCTCATCTTGCAAATGTTGCAGACGCTAAATCCTTAATAATTCATCCTGCATCAACAACTCATGGACAGTTGAGCGACTCTGAATTAGAAATTTGTGGAATAAAGCCTGAAACAATAAGAATATCCATTGGATTAGAGAACATCGATGATTTAATTATAGACTTGAAAAATGCTATTGATATTACTAAATAGGAGATGAATTTTATGAAAATTAAGAACTTGTATAAAATAAAAAAAACAGTTATATCCTTTGAAATTTTTCCACCAAATGAAAAATATCCAATAGAATCAGTCTATGAGACAATAGATGAACTCTCAAAATTAAAACCAGACTTCATAAGTGTTACTTATGGCGCTGGTGGAACTACTAGAGGACGAACAGTTGAGATAGCTTCAAGGATAAAAAAAATATATGGTATAGAACCTTTGACTCATCTAACATGTTTTGGTGCTAAAAATAATGAGATTGAAAATATTCTAAAAGAGCTAAAGAAAAAAAATATTAAAAATATTTTAGCTTTAAGAGGAGATTTACCAAAAGATAGAGAGGGAGTAGATGGAGATTTTAAATATGCTAGTAAACTGATTGAAAAAATCAAAAAAGAAAATGAATTCTGTGTAGGAGGTGCATTCTATCCAGAAGGGCATCAAGAAACCAATGACCTTTTAGACTTATTTTATTTAAAAGAAAAAGTAAGAGAGGGAGCAGATTTTTTAATATCACAAATTTTCTTTGATAATAACTACTTCTATGATTTTAAAAATAAATGTGGTAAATTAGGAATCAATATTCCTCTAATTCCTGGAATAATTCCAGTGACAAATGCCAAACAAATTAAGAGAATAACTGAGCTATGCGGATCAACTATACCATTAAAATTTCAAAAGATACTAATGCGATATGAAGATAATCCTAAAGCTTTAAAAGAAGCAGGAATAGCTTATGCTGTTGAGCAAATAATAGACCTTTTGTCCTCAGGAATACCTGGAGTTCATATCTATACTATGAATAAAGTTGATGTTGTAGCTGAGATTATGAGAAGAATAAAATATGTTAGAGAACATTTACAGGAGGTGAATTAAAATAAAAATAGGAGTTATAAATTTAATGCCAATAAAAACAGAAATTGAGTCACAATTTTCAACAATCTTTGAAAAAATAGATAAAAATATTCAATTGAAATATATCTATCCTGTAACTCATAGATATAAAAACACTTCCTTTGATTATATTAAAGAAAATTATACTCCTTTAAGTGAGATAAACAATAAGGACTATGATGGATTTATCATAACTGGAGCTCCCATAGAAAAATATGATTTTGAAAAAATTGATTTTTGGCAAGAGATAGATATTTTTTTTAAAACTAACTTATTGCCTACAGTCTATATATGTTGGGGAGCTCAAAGTGCACTATATTCAAAATTTGGCATACAAAAATATGAGCTTAAAAAAAAGCTTTTTGGAGTTTATAAACATACAATAAAAGTTGATAATCCTTTTATAAAAAATGATTTTTATGCTCCACATTCCAGAAATACATATAATAAAAAAGAATGCCTAAATAGTATTGGACTAACTATAGTTGGAGAATCTGAAGATGCCGGAGTCTATATGTGTACCAGTAAAAATTATAAGGATATCTTTATCTTTGGACATAATGAATATCAAAAAGAACGATTAAAACTGGAGTTTGAAAGAGATAGAGGAGATATACCTAAAAATTACTTTAAAGAGGATAATCCTAATAATGAACCCATTTTTAATTGGGAAAGCCATAGAGATGAGTTTTATAAAAATTGGATAAATTTTATAGGAGGAAAATTATGAAAATTGGAATTATAGGAATTGGTACTATTGGTAAGGGAGTTCTTGAACTTTTAAAGAAAGAAAAAAAGAAAATTGAAAAAAGAATTGGTGAGAGTATTGAAATATCTTGGATATGTGATTTAAAAGAAGATATAGATAACATTAAAGAATATAACTTCACTAACAATTATAAAAAAGTTTTAGAAGATGATTCTATAGAAACGATAATTGAGTTAATCGGTGGAAATAGTGTAGCATTTGATATAGCTAAAGAGACTTTAAAAAGTAAAAAAAATCTAATAACAGCAAATAAACATCTTTTGGCCACTAGGGGTAAAGATATTTTTAAACTAGCAAAAGATAATAAAGTAAAAGTATTTTTTGAAGGAGCTATAGCTGGCGGAACACCTATTGTTTCATCTATCTATGAAGGAGTTTTTTCTGGTGGAATAAAGCGAATAAGGGGAATTTTAAATGGAACATCCAACTATATTTTGAGTAAAATGGAGGAGGGGTATAGCTATAATGAGGCACTTACCATAGCTCAAGAACAGGGATATGCTGAACTTGATTCAACTTTTGATGTGAAAGGTATCGATACCGCTCATAAAATCAGCTTACTTTCCTATTTAATTTGGGATGAATTCATAGATTATAATCACATACTAATCCAAGGAATAGAGAGTTTAACAGAGAAAGATATTGAGTTTGCCAAAAGTTGTGAGAAAAGATTTAAATTAATTGGTGAAGCCACTAAAGAGAATAATACAATAAAAATAATAGTTAAACCAATACTTATTGATAAAAATGATCTGTTATATAATGTGAAAGATGCTTATAATGGAATAGAAAGTTATGGTAATTACTTAGAAAAAACATTTTTTTATGGAAAGGGGGCTGGAGCACTTCCTACTGCTACAGCTATAATAGGTGACTTATATAAAATAAAAAACTCCAATGCTTGGTACTAAATAGGGGGTATTATGCTTAATCAAAAAAAAATTTATATATTAGATGGTGCAACTGGAACAGCGATTCAAAGCTATAATTTATTGGAAAAAGATTATACTTATAAGGGATACAAATACATTGGATGTAATGAAGTTTTAAATCTAACTAGAGAAGATATAATTTTAGATATCCATAAAAAGTATATCGAAGCTGGAGCTGACATTATTGAGACCAATACCTTTAATTCAAATAGCATCTCTTTAAAAGATTATGGTCTAGAAAATGAATCCTATATTTTATCTTTTCAAGGAGCTAAATTGGCACAAGAAGCTATAAAAAACTCAAAAAAAGATGTTTTAATTGCAGGTTCTATAGGTCCTACAAATAAAAGTGCTTCCATTCCTACAAATAAGAATATCTTGACTCGCGAGGTTAATTTTGATGAACTCTTTAAAAGTTATCTAATTCAAGCTAAAGGTTTAGCTGATGGAGGAGCTGATTTATTTTTAATAGAAACTATTTTCGATGGATTAAATGCTAAAGCTGCAGTTATGGCATGTGAGCAAGTAGCTAAAGAAAATTGTAAAAAAATGCCCATAATGATATCTGCTACTGTAGATAAAAATGGAAAAATATTATCTGGACAAGATATTAGATCATTAATAACCTCTCTAAATAGAGATAGTATTATATCTTTTGGGCTTAACTGCTCCTTTGGTGCAAAAGATTTAATTCCATTAATTGAAAATTTAGACATGGCTACAGATAAATTATTATCAATATATCCCAATGCAGGATTGCCAAATGAGAATGGAGAATATGATGAAAAACCCGAAATAACTTTAAAGTATTTAAAAAAACTTATAGATAATAAAAAAATAAATATTATAGGTGGTTGTTGTGGAACTACTCCAGCTCATATAAAACTTATAAACGATTATTCTAAGGATAAATTACCTAGAGAGATTAAGTTTAAAGAGATAACTAAGTTTTTTTTAGCTGGAAATCTACCATTAAGGGATAATAAAAATTTCTATTTAGTTGGAGAAAGAAATAATGTTGCTGGGTCTAGAAAATTTAAGCGATTAATAGAGGAAAAAAAATATGAAGAAGCCGTAGAAATTGCTAGAGAACAGATTGAAAATGGAGCTGATATTATTGATATTAACTTGGATGATGCTCTTTTAGACTCGAAAAAAGAAATTGAAATATTTTTAAAAACTTTATGTAATGACTCCAGCGTATCACAAGTTCCTATAATGATAGACTCCTCAAATTTTGAGGTTATAGAGGTTGCTTTAAAAAATATATCTGGAAAAGCTATTGTCAACTCAATAAGCTTAAAAGATGGTGAGAAAGAATTTTTAAAAAAAGCTGATATTATTAAAAACTTCGGTGCTGCATTAGTAGTTATGGCATTTGATGAAAATGGTCAAGCCATTTCCTTAGAACGAAAAATTGAGATTTGTCAAAGATCCTATGAACTATTGATTAAAAATGGCTGGAATAAAACTGAACTTATTTTTGATCCCAATATATTAACAATTGGAACTGGCAGAGAAGAGGATAAATATCATGCTATAAATTTTTTCAAAGCCATTAAATGGATAACTGACAATTTAAAAGGAGTTAAAATCAGCGGTGGAATCAGTAATATCTCTTTTGCTTTTAGAGGAAATAATCTATTGAGACAGCTTATTCATAGAGAGTTTCTAAAAGAAGCTACTAAAAATGGTTTAAATATGGGAATTATAAATCCAAATGAAAAAAATATTGAATTTCCAAAAGAGTTAATTAAATTGGTTAATAAATTAATATATGGAGAAGAAGTTATTGAGGAAATTTTACTATTTTGCAAAAATTTAGATTTAAATTATGAAAACAAACATATTTTAACCAGAGAGTTTAACAGTAAAAAAACTTTAAAAGTTGAAGATAGATTACATTTAAAAATATTAGAAGGTAAAAGTAATGGTTTAGAATTAGATTTACAAGAAGCTCTTGAAGTATACACTCCTTTAAACATAATTCAAACTATACTGATGACTGCCCTAACTGAAGTTGGTAGCAAATTTGAAAAAGGCGAGTTTTATTTACCTCAAATTATTAACTCTGCTGTTATTATGGAGAAAGCTGTAATGTATCTAACACCCTATATAAACCAGAATGAACCTTATAAAACTATCAAAGGAAAAGTTTTAATGTGTACTGTCAAAGGGGATGTTCATGATATTGGAAAAAACATTACTAAAATTGTATTAAAATGCAATGGTTATCAAGTAATTGATTTGGGTGTAATGGTTGAAAAAAGTAAAATTTATCAAGAGGCTATAAAAAATAGTGTAGATGCTGTGACATTGAGCGGTTTGATAACTCCATCTTTAAATGAAATGGAAGAGGTTATTGAATTTTTTGAAAAAAATAGACTTAATACTCCTATAATAATTGGTGGAGCTGCAACTTCAAAACTTCATACAGCACTTAAGCTAGAGCCAAAATATAAAAATAAAGTTTTTCATGTTACAGATGCTTCGTCCACTGTTTCAGTTTTAAATTCTCTCCTTAATCAAGAGTGTCACATTTTTAAAAAGAAAATAGAAGAGGAATATAACACTTTAAGATCTTTGTATTTTAAAAATAAAGAAACCTTAATAACTAAAAACATAGATGAGGCTAGACTTGATTCAGAGCATATAGCATACAAACCCACTAAACCAATCCATCTAGAAAGAATTTCTATGGAAATTACTCTTAATAAAATTATCCCATATATTGATTGGACTATTTTTTTAAAAACTTTAAAAATTAAAAATACATCACAAGAAACAAAAATTTTAAAAGAGGCCTATATAATTTTAAATAAATGGATTTCTGAAAAAAGAAGTGTAAAAACACTTTATAAAATATATTCTGTAACTAAAAATAATGATATTCTAGATATAGAAAATCGAAAAATTCCACTTGTTAGAAATCAAGGAGTTACAACTGAATCTCTTTCTGACTATATAGAAATAGATGACTATGTAGGTCTATTTATTGCTTCTATAAAACCACAAAATGAAGATGATATATTTGAGCAACTTTTAGCTAATACTATAGTTGAAAGTGCCTCTAAATATCTGCATGAACATATATCAGAAAATAATTGGCCTATTAATATAAGACCCGCTATTGGCTATCCATGTTTACCCGATCACTCAATAAAAAAAGATATCTTTGAACTTTTGAATGGTGATGAAATTGGTGTAACTTTAAGTGAAAACTTTGTTATGAGTCCTCTTTCAACAGTTTGTGGATTCTATATAGGTAATTCTGAAAGTAAATATATTTCACCTAAAATAATTCTAGATGATCAAATAGAAAAAATCTCTAAAATTAGAGGTTTAAATATAAATCTTACAAGAAAATATATGGGATTTTAAAACGTATACAATAGAACTACCGCTGCTCCATAGAGGAAGAGGTTTTCTCAGGACATTTTAAGAAAAATAGATTCAAAAAGAGATGTATAATGTAATACATCTCTTTTAATAACTTCTTATCTAATCAATAACCAATAGTATTGTAAAATACGTGAATACTCCTATACAAAAATTGAGTATAAAAAATAAACTTTTTTCATAAAAACCTTCTAATTCATCATGATAATCCTTGATTACAGAGTAAAAAAAATAAATTTGAAATAAGAGTATTAATTTCATACGTCCCCCCATATATACATGATATATTCC
>NZ_DBGBQB010000012.1:0-20629 GCF_048470075.1 Cetobacterium sp.
GGTAATAAGGCAAGTAGTCAATAAAATAAAGTATTTCTAGTTGCTAAAAGTATATTTTGTAAACTAGACAATGTTAAATTTTAATAGATTCCTTTTTCAATTTTTTGCTAAAATTTTCCAATTAAATTGATAAACCAGCCTTGATTTTTATAATCTAAATCACTTCCTCCATTTGTATATTTTAAATCTTTTAAATCATCATCAAACTTACTAAAGTTATACCCTACTCCTATTTGCATATTTTCATTTATATCTCTATAAATTCCAATTAAAGCACCTTGTTGTAACTCATCAGTTTTTCTACTTTCTAGCCAATGGTACTCTGCAAATATATCCCATTTATATATAACTTCATAAGTTGCTCTAACAGAATAAAGATTTATGGTATTACTATACCAATCTCCTCCGGATACTAATCTAACTTTATCATCTCTTATTGCATACTTTCCAGCTAAACTTAATCTTTGGGTAATATCATAGATAGCTTCTAAAGAGAATATATGAGCTTTAAAATTAAATGCTGTTGGAGAGTCTACCAGTCCTGTTCCATTGGTATCATAAATATAACTCCATCTAGAAATAAGATTTAATCTATCATTATAAACTGGTCTATAACCAAATCCTAAACCTAATTCATAATATTTATCATTCCCATCAAAAGTTCTTGTTAAATATTCATTGTTGTTTCTTTTTAAAGTATATGTATCTCCATTTAACTTTATATAATTAGCTTCTGCAAAAAGAGTGTATTCAGGAGTCGGCTTCCATTTTAAATTATTAATTAAACCTAAACTATCTAAAGATCTAGCACCGGAATCTCTTCCATATTCAACTCTATGTTTTGAATACAGCTCTTCTCCTGTATATCTTAAACTTGCCGTTACATTATTACGTGTAACTTTTCCATCTAAAATATCTACATCTCCACGTTCATACATAAATCCAATAAATATATTTTTATCAACCTTGTAATCTATTCCATAACCTTGAAGTAATCCTTTTTCAGAATAATTTTTCATTAAACTATTCTCTTGAAATAAGCTAACTCTATCACTGTATGCAAATCTTTGTCCTAATGTTAAATCACGACTTAAATCATCTTCATTTTCAAATGTATAACCTGCATATATCTCGTAGTCTGGGCTATACTTATATGCTACAGTTGTTTCAATTGCGTCTCCTCTATTTCCTGTACTTACAGCACCTCCTAATTCTAATTTTTCAGTTGGTGAGTATTTCGCCCCTACAGTGATCATATTATTTGGCCCATATTCCTTATCTCTCCAAACAGAACTTTGAAGTTTTGTATACCCATCTAACTTTTCGTTAAACTTATAATCAGCTCTAGCTCCAATTAATACTGCCTCACCATTATCTAAATCATCACTATTATAAGTTATTAATTCAGATTCATCTTCAGCGTTTTTTACATACTCTCCTTCTAATCCTAAAGTTAATCTATCCGTGATTTTTCGAGATCCTCCTATAGCTATACTTTGTTGTTCTTGATATCCATCTTCTAAGCCAAAATCATCATATTCTTTCTCTTTATATTTTGATGCTTCTATAAAAAGCAATGTTTTTTCATTTAAATTATATTCGGCTTTTATTCCTACTTCTTCTTTATCTAATCCACTAGCTTCAGAGGCTATAGAAAAATTCTTATCTTTTTTAGAATACCAAAATAATAGAGCATCATTTGGATTAAAATTTTGATTATAATCATTAGGAGCTAAACTTCCCTCTATATAATAAGCTTCTCCTTTTCCATTAGTTTTTATAATAGGTTGTTGAATATAATCATATCCTCCATTATAAGAAAACCAATTAGAATTTTTTGTTAGCTGGTTACCATCTGTTTCAGAGTATTCAGCTTTTATATATGTTCCATTTGATTTTTTTAGTGTTATATCTCCACTTTTTAATTCATAATCTGCTAAATCTCCTTTTCTATTTTCTTTTACATATGTTCCTCCAAAAGCTATATTATCTGTAATCCAACTTTTAGCTCTTCCTCCTGCAGTTAGATTTGATATATTTTCATCTAAAGAATAGTATTCATAATCTGCAACTAAATATATATTCTTTTCTCCCGATGGAGATGGTTTTATTATATCTACTCCATTTTGTGTAAAATAGCTTTGGCTCAAAGGTTCTGATAATATAACTCTACCAGATAATTCATTTATTGTATAATCAGTACCTTCTGAAAGAGTAACTCTATCAAGAGTCCTTCCTGTAGTTTTATCTTTTATTTCTAGTATTAGCTTAGCACTTCCAATAACTATATCTCTTTCACTCAAATAATAGATACTTCCGCCTGTTCCTAAAAAAGTATCTCTTTTATAACTTGTATCTGGATTAGACGCAAAAACTTCTATATGATTTCTTGAATCTCCAAATGGATTAGTTTCTAAACTATTATATTCCGCTCTTGCACCATATAAACTACGATTATATTGGTTGTATACTCCTGTATCTAATCCTGTTTCATAGTTACCCCAAAGAATTTGAGACTTATCCCAATCAACTCTTAAGTAAGCCTTTCCTTCTGTTTCAACATCATAATAAAGTTCTGATTCGTCTCCATAATCAAAAGGCCAGTATTGATTATCTATTTTTCTAAAAATAGCGTCTGGATCTCTTCTATAAAAATCAGAGAACATATATTTTATCTCTTTGCCCCAAGTATCTGCTTGAGCAGTTATTTTATATTTTTTTCTTACACCTTTATAATAAAATCCCAATCTTCCTGTATTATAATAGCTAGGTTTAAATGATGGATCATTTTGTAAAATTGCATCACTTCCTGATATATTGTTCTTACCATAAAAGAAATCTGCTAAAGCTACTAAATACTCATAATTTGGATTTGTTTCTACTTCTACAGGATATTCTTTCTGAATTTCCCCATTTTGGAGAACAAAATTATAAACTTTTAATGGTTCGTTAGATATTGTTTCATAAATAAAATCTCCTGTTCCATCAAGTTCGATTTCTTGATTATCTAACTTTACAATTGTTTTAGGATCTAAATCTCTTCCATAAAACTTAACTTTTGATCCTGTTATAGGTATATTTTGTAAAGCTAAATCGCTTGTTCCATAAACTTTTTCTTTTAAAGTTGTTTCATCTATGTTTAAACTACTTCTATCTATCTCATCTAAAGTTAAAGTTTTTGGATAAGTCTCATCAAAAACACCATTCTTTCCATAGACTCTAAGAATATAAAATAAATTATCAACATCATTTAAGCTGCCCTTTTTTTCAATCTCTCCATTCCATACAATTGAAGTATTATAATCTAATTTATCTCCTTTTAAAGTGGCTACAGGAATTCTTTTTAAAATATCATTTTCTCTAAAAATTAAAATCTCATATTTTTCGATGCTAGTTTCATAATTAGTATACACATAAAAATTTACTGGTTTTTTAATTTTTCCTAAAGAATCTATCACTACATATTCATCACTCAAAATATTTAATCTTGGATTAACAGCTATTGAGTCAACTATACTATAAATTACTCCTTTCCTATTTTCTAAAAATACTCTTCCTTTATAAATAAACTCATTATTTTCTGATAATGTCTCATTATTTATTAAAGGTGAGCTAAGTTCCATTTTCTGGAACTCAACTCCTCTTACATTTTCTATTGATTCACTCCATTCTCCTTTGGTTAAACTTTGTGTAGATTTACTGTCTATAACTTCATATTCATCATAAGCATTTGGAGGTTCAACTATTTGAGCGCTTAATTCATTTGATATAAAAGTTAATAATAAAATATACAAACTCCAATTTTTTCTCAAATATTTACTCATTATTTCCCCTCCTTCTTACCTTCTATTAGTTTAACGTCTATTTTTTGATCTTTAAAATACTCTGATATTGTTTTTAGTAAAATATCTTTTCTTTCCTTATCTAATTTTTGATTTTTTGAAGTATTCAACTCTAATAACAAATGATCTTTAATTTTTAATCTTGATTTTATCGATTCAAAAAGTCTTTCTGTAACAACTGGTTTTAGCTCACTTGAGTCATCATAGAATATAACTCCTGGATATATTCTTGTTCTTAGTAATTTATCTCCATTTTTTTCAGTTTCATAAGTTGTTCTTGGCAAAACTACTCCAAAATTATATTTAATTATTGTACTTCCCAATCTTTGAACTTTTGGATTTTCTGTTGTGAATATTGTTCCAGCTGGTAAAGTTGCTGAATCAACTTTTAGTATATAGTTTTTACCTTTCTCATCTGAAACTTCTGGTATATGAAATCTTCCATACTGGTCTGTTATTGCAACTAATCCTTCTATGTTAGCTACTCTAACTCCTGGGAATCCCTCTTCTATTAAACCAGTATTTACTATAGTTATTCTTTCATAATATTTTACTTTGTTATCTTGATTTTTATTTGTATTTCTCTTTAAAATATCTCTTTTTATAACTATATTTTGTGAAACCATACCTTTTTTCTTTAAACCAGTATGATTAGTTATAACTTTATTATCATTTGTTAAAGTTATATCCGTTCCTTCATCTGTTGTAACCCTTATATTACCTAGAGATGAAATATCATTTAAACCTGTATATATTTCCAACTTATTTTTATCTAAAGCTTCTCTTTCGCTCATTCTTCCATGTAGTATCTCTTTTATTTTTATACCTTTATTTAGAGGTACACTTCTATCAGGAACAGGTTTTCTTAGTCCATCAATTACATAGAAAGTACTGTTAGGTACATAAGCTGAATCTGGTATATTTTGAGTTACTGTTATTTCTGTTGCTCTATTGTCATCTTGAGTCCCATCTCCATCTCTATCATGGAACACTTTACCTATAACAGTGGTTGTTTCAAACAACGGATCTTCTACTACATCAACTTCTGCTGTATCCTCATTAGAAATTACTGTTCCGGAAGTATTAGTTACAACTGCTGTATTTTTATAAACTCCCCTTACAACTCCTAGAGAAACTTTTGTTAAATACACAACCTCAATTTGCTGCTTTGGAGATAGGTGGAATGGCCCTACAACAACTGTATCTCCTACATATTTAGCTGGTATTGTACCTATTTTTTCACCATTTTGAACTATTTGCAGTGAGCCATCCACATAACTAAATCCTGCTGGTGGAGTATCTTTTATAAAGATGTTCATTATTGTCTGGTTTTCATTGTTTGTTACTAGTAAACTATACGGTACAAATTTTCCTATTGACGTTTCTCTAACTCCAGCTTCTTTGTCTATTGTAACTAAAGGTTTTTTAATTTTTACTGTAGCTTTAGAAGTTTGATCTGGTAATCCTGGGAATCTTATTAGAGCCGTATTCTCAACCTCTTTAACATTTAAATTTAAAGATGTTTTTGCTTTTACTGTATAGGTTAAAGATTCTCCTGGAGCTATCTCTGCATCGGTTATATTTATATTAGTATTATTTGTTGGTAAAGTTCCTATTGATGAATTAGTTCCTGCAACTCCTGTTGTTAACCACTCAGTATAAACTGGAATTTTTCCATCTGAATTTGAAGTTGCTGTAATATCGGAAATATTATCAACAATTGTAAAGTTTGTAGCTCTTCCCACCCCTATATTTGTAATTTTTATTGTATATTCTATTTCATCTCCTAAAAGAATTTCATTTCTAAGTGATGATTTTAATATCTCTAATTGTGGAGCTTTTGGAATAACCACGACAAATGCTTCTAGAGGATTTGTTAAATTAGGCGTACCATCATTATTTTGATCAAAGTTTAATGATACTGTATTGATTAGTTCCTCTCCTGTTACTAACACTGCTGTATCACTTACTTTGGCTTGAATTACAATAGTTGCTTCACTATTTATTCTAGGAATATTAATTTTTGAACTAGTGCTATTAATATCTCCTGTATAAGGTAGTGTAACTCCATTTTCTTGTACAGATACTAATTTTATTGTTGATAGATTAAATACTTCTTCCCCTGCTTTAGTTTTTATATTTGAAATCTCATCTACTACTTGAACATTAAATACTGGTCTGTCTGTTCCTATTTTAATGGTATACGTTACAAGTTCACCATTTATGATACCATTATCATTTTCAATATCTGTTGTAACCATTTTTTCTACAGTTAATGTAGGATCAAATGGTGTTGAAGATACTGTTGACTCTATTGTTTGTGGATTTCCATCAGGGGTTTGTGATGGTATCTCTGCTGTTGCTGTATTTATTATATTCCCAACAATTCCATCAATAACCTTGGCAGTAACTGTATAAATAATTTTTGCACCTGGTTTTAAAGAAAGATTATCAAGAATAACTCCATCACTTTCATCTGTTGGTGTTACAATTACAGAATTTTCCGGAAGTATCTCTTTTGTTACTATTATTCCAGATTGGAATGGATACACCATTTGCCCTAAATTATTCATTGCTGTTATATCTTTCAATATGTCTTTTCCTATTATATTATTTATATTTGTTTTCCCTATATTTTCTATAACTATTGTGTAAATTAAAGTACTCTCATTTTCAAAATTTGCTAAATCTACTGTTTTAACTAATGTTACCTCTGGTGGAAGTGGATCTATTTTTACTAAATTAGAAGTTACTATCTCTGGCTCGTCCTCTCCAACTGGTGGTATAGTTATTGTTGCTACATTGTTTATTCTAAAAGCAGCTAAAGTTGAAATTTTTATTTTTATAGAGAATGTTATGCTCGAATCATTTTTTATATCAATTTCCGCTTTTAAATTTTTAACTGAGTCTAATATAGTAACTGAATTCTCTGAATTATCAGTTGTATATGATATAACCATACTAGTTATATCAAATGCCAAACCGATGTCATTACCAAATAATATTGTTGTTATCTCTGCAAAATTATCCTCTAAAATTGCATTTCTTATCCAGCCATCTCCATTATTAGTAACTCTCACAGTATATTCGACCTCTTGTCCTGGTTCATAAAACTCTGTATTTGTAGTTTTTTCTATACCTAGTTTACCTAGTTTTCCAACAGATATAGCTTCAGCTATAGTCTCTTTAGAAACTGGTTGACCTTCAATTATTTCTATATATTTACCTACAGCTGTATTTTTTATTTGTCCAAAAACATTACTCATAGTTGTAGCTGCAACTGTAAGAATGACTTTATCTCCTGGCGCTAAATCAAATGTCGCTGTATATGTTGTTCCTTCAGTTGAGTTTTTAACTTCTTCGCTTATTAAAGCTGAACTATCTGGTATAACCAAACTTACTTTCTCCCAGCTACTAAATGCTAATCCTGTGGCTGTACTTCCTCCTGAAATTTCTGCTGTTATAGTTCCTATTGCATCTTCTAGTACAAAGTTTGGTATTACTGATTCTCCTGGATTTTCAATTTCTATTGTATAAGTCAATGTTTCACCTGAAACATAGTTAGATTTATCTACAAATTTTGTTAAAGTAGGGATTGATGGTATATTATCTATTGGAGGATCAAATTTTCCACTCTGATTTCCATCTGGATATTCAAAATAAGCTGTATTTCTAATTTGTCCATAAATATTACTCTCAGCAAATCCTCTAATCTCTATTATAACTTTTGTATTTTTTCCTAAATCAATAGATACATTATCTATATTTACTCCTGCTGTAAGAGCATTTAAATTATCTATATTAGAGTTAGCTATATCATCTCCTTCCAATCTAGAAGTTATTGTCCAACCTGGCTTAAATGCCTGTGTTGTTCCTCCACCTACCTTGTTAGCTAAAATATCAGTTATTATATCTCTAACAATAACATTGTTTGCAACATTAGATGTTGATGTGTTACTTACAATAACATTAAATCCTATAGGACCATTTGGTACATATGTCTTAACTGACGGTTCTTTAAATATAGTTATATTTCCTGGAACTGTTGTTGATACCACTGTCTCTTGTAATTTTACAACTTCATCTGGACCTTCATATTCAACAAAACCATTATTTTCTATATCTCCAACTATATTTCCCTTTACTGTGGCAGTTACTGTATAAACAACAACATCTTTTGGAGATAGATCAATTTTAGTATTTATATCTTCATCAGTTAAATTTCCACTTTGAGTATATGTTGTACCTGTTCCATTATCAGTTCTTGTAACTGTAAATGTTTGGAATGGAGCTATAAAACTTTCATCTAATGCTTTAGCTGTAATTTTTGATAATTCATCTTTAAAGCTGATATCATTTATAAATGTATTACTACTATTTGCTATTGTTAATTTATATTTTATTGTTCCACCTTGAGTATATTCACTGCCATCTATAATCTCTTTAGTAAACTTTAAATCTCCTTTTTTTGGTTTGATTTCTGGTGCTGTTGCTCCAATTTCATTAGCTGTTACAATATTTTTTGGAATAGTTCCTACTGCTGCACTGTTTATTTTAGCAGTTATTTCTATTACAACAGTATCTCCTGCTGATATATCTGCCTCTAAAGATATATCTGTATTTGGAGGTACTAATAAAGATGGAGTTATACTTGTAGTTGAGTGAGATTTTGTTACAAGTGTTGTCCAACTTTGGAAAGCTGATCCGATTATTTCTCCTGCTAATTCTGTTTTCAAAGTTGAGATTTTATCATCTATTTTTACATTATTTGCAGCTGTGCTACCTGTATTTGAAATTTTTATTTCATATACAACAACATCTCCACTCTCATAATTTTGACCATTAAATGATGATCCAGCTATTGTTTTAATAACTTTTTCAACCGTTAATATGGAATCTCCTGGTGAAACTCTTACAGAATCGTATATCTTTTTCTCTTTGTAAGTTGCTGAAGCTCCATTTTCTATTACTCCAATTGGCTCTCCATCTTCTTCTGTTCCTTCATTGATATCTGCTTCGATTATTAATGTTATAGTTTCTTTTGCTTTAATATTTGTTACTATTGCTACATTTGTTGTTGATGGATTTGCACCTATTGATGGGACTGGTGGAATTACTGTAGATGGAACTGATCCTGCATCTCCAACCACACTTACCAACTTCCAAGAAGCAAATGGATTTATTGTCACTCCATCCTTTGTTGTAGAAACTTTTATAGCATTTGGTAAATCCTCTATTAAAACATCTCTTGCTAAAATATTGTTATTATTTGTAACTTTTACCACATAAGTTAATTTTCCTGGGACTGAATAATTACTTTGTACCACACTTTTTATGATAGATAAATCTCCATCTAATGGATTTGCAACTACTTCATTACTTGTTAATGGAGGAGTATCTTTATCTTTTAAAGTTGCTGTATTTTTTATTGTAGAACTTACATCCTCTTTTAACTTAGCAGTAATTATAAATTTAATTTGACTAATAGGTGCTATATCAATTGTTGCACTTAAATCTGTATTAGCTGGTAACGAACTTGGTAGTATTGAAGATAGTGTTGATGAACTTTCAGTAGTTATTGTCCAAGACTCAAATGCAGGTCCTACAATATCATCAACTATCTCTGAAATTTTATCTTCAATTAAGATATCATTACCCCATCCTAATCCTCCATTTTGAACTACAAGAGTAAAGATAATTGTATCCTTATCTTCGTATATCTCTTTATCTATCTGTTTACTTATTCTTAATTTTGGAATATCACCTTTAGTAATAGCATTATCCTTTAAATGTATCTCTTCATTTTTTCCATTTTTATAGATTACATTGGCAATATTATCTATTTCACCATAAGCTTTTGGATCTAAAATTCCTTTTAAAGTTATGATAACTTTATCTCCTGGTGCTATATTTAAAGTTGCTGCATATGTATCTCCACTTAAAGTTTCTGTTGTTATTATAGAAGTTGATGGAATTATTACTGATTCCCTTGTCCAAGAGGTAAATGCCTTTCCTTGAACAGTACTTCCAGCTAAATCAGTTTTTAAAAGTCCTATATCGTCGGTTAACTTTACTCCAATAGCTGGTCCAGTACCTGTATTTTCTATCTCTAATGTATAGAGAATTTCATCAGTTGGTGAATAAGTTGGCTTAGATACACTCTTAACTAAATTTAGTATTGGGTCTTTTGGTTTTATTGTTGCATCATCAGATCCTGTTTTATTTCCATCAATACCTTTTAAATACTCATAATGGGCAGTATTTAAAATATTACCATAAATTCCATCTTCTGCTGTTCCTCTTATTCTCACAATTATTTTTGTAGATTTTCCTATATCAATATTTATACCATTTATGTCTCCTGAACTTGGAATAGTTGTAGCATTAGTATTTACTGTATCTCCAACCACTTGATACGTTATTGTCCAACCTGCTTTAAAAGCAGGAACTTGTTCTGTTTCTCCTATTTTAGATGCTTTAATTCCTGAGATTAGTTCAAAAATTTTTAAATCATCTATTAAATTCTCTGTTGATGTATTTTCAATAACTATATCATAGCCTATTGGTCCACCTGGTGTATAAAACTCCTCAAACTCTGTTTTTGTTATTTTAGCAGTACCTGGTGCTGATGTTGATGTTACACTCGATTCAGGTAAAGGTTTCACACTTTTGTTAAATACATAGCTACCTGTAACTTTATTTATTATATCTCCCACAATATTATCATTAACAGTTGCTGTTATAGTAAATATAACTTTATCTCCTGGTGCTAAATCCATAGTTTCATTTAAATTAGCATTTGTTATCGGATAAGTATTACTATAAATTGTTCCTTTATTTAAATCAGTTTTTGTTATAGTCCATCCATCTTTAAAAGCTTTCACAGAATCACCATTTAGATTTGTAGCAAAAACTGTACTTATTGAATCAATTACATTTACATTATTTAACCACTGCTTTGTATTTGGATTAATCAACACTATATCATATTTAATTATTCCACCTGCTAAATAAGAACTACCCTCAACTATTGTTTTAGTTAAAGATGGCGCTATTGGTTCTTTTGGAGGTATTGGTGGTGTTGGATCATCTCCTCCATTTATAACTGCAATATTTGGTGATATTGTTCCCACTGCATCTCCTCTTATAACTGCACTTATAACTACATTTATATATTTATCTGGGCCTAAATCTACCAATAAATCTATATTATTATTTGGTGCTATTGGTATTATTTCCTCGACTTTTGTTGCAGGAGATTTATCTATTGCTATTGTCCAGCTAAGGAAAGGAGATGCTATTGTTCCACCAGCTAACTCTGCTACGACAGAGCTTATACTATCTTTTATAGCTACGTTATCTGCTACACCATTTCCTGTATTTCTTACACTAATTGTATAAACCACTGTTTGGCCAGGTTCATAAGTCATTCCTGATGTATATGGCACGCCTCCAATACTAGTTATAACTTTATCTCTTTCTAATACTGGTGGGTAGGGTGTAAATATTACTTCATTTGAATTTTCTTTTACTGGAGTTCCTGATATGGTTTGTACTAGTGATGCAGTATTTTTTATAACCGATTGTGGAAAATTATCCTCTATTCCTGATGTTATTTGTGCTCTTATAACTATTTCAACCATTTCATTGGCTTTTAATCCAGTAACTACTTTTATGTTACTATCTGAAGTTGGAGGTGCTCCAACTGAAGGAGTTATACTTGTTGGTACACTTGCTGGTGTTCCGCCTCCACTATATGTTATTGATTGAATACTCCACTGTGTAAATGCTGGAATATTATCTCCACCACTTCCTTCAACAAGTATATTTTTTATGTTATCTGTTATTTCTATTCCTGTTACCGCTACAGCCTCAGGATTGCTAACTATTATTTTATACTCAATTACATCATTTAACCAATATTGAACTGGTCCAGCTGTAAATCCAGATCTTTCTCTTATATTATTTTGCTCTTTCTTTATAAGTAGCTTGCTTGTCTTAGGTGATGTTATAACTTCATTACTGTCTACTGATGGTGTTGTTGGATTAATAGGATTACTTGGATCATATTTATACTGTGCTTCATTTTTTATATCAGTAGTTGTATTGGATTTAAGTTTTGCAACTATTTTAAAATCTATTCCAGATAATGGTGCTAATGAAACACTCGCATTTAAATCAGTATTTATTACTGGGAATGATTGACCAGTTACAATTGCATCTTGTGCACTTCCTGGTTTAGTAATCCAACTTATTGACCATGAAGCAAATGCAGCTGTATTAGTTCCTCCTATATCGGCTGTTATAGAACTTATTTCATCTATAACCTTTATTCCATTTGCCCAACCTGTTCCTGTATTTCCTAAAGTAATTGTGTACGTTAATGTATCTTCTGAAATATAAACAGCTTTATCTACGGATTTTAATATTTTTATATTCGCAGGTAGGGTGTTCACTGTTTTTGTATCTTCATCTAACTTATTACTGTTAGAATCATTAATTTTAGCAATATTTGTTATTGGTCCCGCTGCCAATTCGTTTACTGTTGCTTCTAAAACTATTGTTACTGTATCACCTGGGTATATATCTCCTATTACTTTATATCCATCTGTATATGTCATATCTCTTGTTATTATTGTAGCTGGATTTGTTTTTGCTAAGGTTACTTGAGTAAAACTAGTTATCGCTTGACCTGTAGTTCCTCCTGCTAACTGAGTTTGAAGTAAACTTAGATCATCTACTATAGAGATATCATTTAAATACCCAGTTCCTGTATTTTTTACTACTATTGTATAAATTATTTTTCCGCCCGGAGTATATTCAGTTTTATTTACAGATTTAGTTAACTCTGCTAACCCGGGTTGTGGAGTTAATGTAACTGTTTTTGGACCTAAATCTACGCCATTATATGTTGCATTAGCAGTATTAACAATGTCTCCTATTGCTGTATTAGTAGCTTTTCCTTTAATTCTTATCACTAAAGTTTCCCCTGGACCTAAAGTTACTTTTCCTGATGTTATATCTCCATTTGTGCCTATTCCAGTTGTTGAATACCTAGTACTATCACCGCTAATACTAACTGTTTCTAAAGTCCATCCTGGTTGGAAAGCTTGTACTGTTCCACCAGTTGATGACTGAACTTTAATTCCAGTCACTATATCAACTAAATTTATATCTTTAGCAATAGCATCTGTACTTGTATTAACAAGAACTAATCTGAATCCAATATCACCATTTGGAGCATACGTTGTAATGCCAGTCACTAATGGTAGTTTATAAAACTCAACTGTTGCAGTTCTTGGATTTATTTGTTCACTTGGTTTATCCACATTATTAATTTTAGCAATATTTATTATTGATCCCGCTGCTAATGATGATGTTGTAGCTTTTATTATAATTTCAACTTTTCCTGTTGGTGCAATATCAATCTCTGTATTTATATCAACATTATCAGTTAATGTATTTTGTAAAATTGTTTGATTATTATATGAGGTATCTGTATGAGTTATTGTTGTGGCAATTGTCCAGCTAGTAAAAGCTTGACCTAAGCTTCCATTTAATAATGTAGTTTTTATTTTACTAATCTCATCTATAATCTTGATATCATTACCATACCCTTCCCCTGTATTTTCGATAGTCAATTTATATTCTACGACTTCATTTGGTCCATATATTTTATTTGTAGGTGCAATTAACTCCTTCTTAGAAACTATATTTGGAGCTTTTGGATTTATAGGATCTGAAGGATAGTTTGTTCCTCCTACATTTACCACATTTGCTGGTATTGTTCCAATTGCTGATTTCACAATATTTCCTGTTATTTTATAAACAATTTTATCCTTAGGAGCTAAAT
The DNA here is from genome assembly GCF_048470075.1 of Cetobacterium sp. GTDB lineage: Bacteria > Fusobacteriota > Fusobacteriia > Fusobacteriales > Fusobacteriaceae > Cetobacterium_A. The sequence continues at coordinate 13,696 of NZ_DBGBQB010000012.1, forward strand.
CTACTTCTACTTGAAGATTAGTAGGACTATTTCCTGGTTTTGATTTTATATTTGTCAACACTGGTTTTGATAAGCTATTTGTAACAACTGGCACAGATATTACAACATTCTCTAAGGCGTTTCCAGTTGTATCTCCTGTTAAAGATGTAACAATAGAATCTATATTATCTCCTATTGTTAAATCATTATAAAAACTACTTCCTGTATTTTCTATTGTAACTTCATACTCTACTGAATCTCCTGGAGAATATGTCATCCCTGCTGTAAATGGAACTCCATTTAATTTTACTAAACTTTTCTTAGACGTTATTGTTGGAGCAACTGCACTCAATTGTTTTGTTTTTACATTTCCATCATAGGTAGACGTATTTGTAAATTTACCTATAACAGTATCTTTTAAAAGTCCTATTATTATAAATTCAATTTTCTGAAGTGGTGCTATTGTTACCATACTTGTTAAATCAATAGTTTGGTTAAACGTTCCTACAGTTGTTACCGTTGGATTTGCAGGTATATAATTATATGTTGCAGTATAACTTTCAAAAACTGGAGCTGTTGGAGCCTCTCCTGAAGTAGCAGTTTCTGCAACTTCACCTATAATTGAACCTACAAGATCTTTATATGTTTTTAAATAACTTGTTCCTAGCCCTGTATTTTCAACAACAATCTTATAACCTACATATTCTCCTGGTAAAAAAGTTGTTTTTACAGTATTTGTTAATGAACTACCATCTGAAGATACAACATAAGCTTCTTTTGTATGATTTATTGTCGCTGATTGCATAGTTGATGTTATTGTAGATTTTTGTCCATTTAAACTTGCAGTATTTGTTATATTTCCAACTGCTTTCTCATTTATTTTAGCTTTTACTGTATAAATAATCTCACCATTAGGATGCAAATCTATCAAAGTATTTATCCCTTTTGTTGTCGAAGTATTTAAAACTATACTATTATTTATATCTGGTATTGTTGAAATTCCTGTTGAGCTTACTCTTGTAATAGTCCAATTATCAAAAGCTGGTCCTGTAACTCCTGTTGAATATGCTGTTGTAATAGCACCTAGGTCATCTACAAATGTTCCATTATTCAAAATACCTTTTCCACTATTTGTTAAAGTTATTTTATATTCTATAAAACCACCTGGCATATATTTACCACCATTTATAACTGTAGTTCCATCAGGTCTATAGAAATTTAAAATCTCTTTTTTTATTTCTGGCTTATCTGTTGTTGGACCTACTTGGTTTGAAACGGCATCCCCATCAACTGTAACTACATTTGTTAAAAACCCAACCGCTTTTTCATTTACTTTGGCTTTAATTTTATAAACTATAGTTCCACCGATAGGAATATCTGGAGTTGCTGTTAATTTTCCGTTTACTATTGTTGGATTTCCTAAGTTGGCTTTATATCCTGTTTCTATTGAATTCACTGTATCTACTGTCACATCAGTAAGAGCTGGTATTATTGTTGCTCCTGTTGAATCTAAAACAGATATTGCATTAAAATTATCTTCAACTAATATATCTTTTGCATTCCCTTTACTATTATTTCTTAATGTTATAGTATACGTTATATATTGCCCCGGTTCATATTTATTTGGAAGTACACTCTTTGTATTTTGGAGATTATATCTAAATGGTTCTGTTATAAGTCCATTGTTATTAATTTTTCCAATGGCATCCTTTCTTACAACTCCCTCTATTACATATTGAACCTTTTCTCCTGGCTTTACATCTACAACTCCTACTAAATTTTCATTATTAAGTATTCCTTGAGTAAATACTTCCTCTGTTCCATCAGTTTCTCCTGTTATAATTTTTTTAACAGTAAAATTATATGCTCCCGTCTCAGGAACTACAAATGGGTTTCCAGTTGTTCCATCAATTAAATCTACTGATAAATTTTTAATAAGTTCATTTATCGATATATTATTTTGATATCCTGGTCCTGTTGAATTTACAGTTATTGTATACTTGAGTGTATCTACACCTGGAATATATACTGATTTATCAACTGATCTTGTTATTCCTCCACCTGGTGGGATAATATTATGTTGTACAGATGATGTTCCAATTGTAGTCGCTCCTTCTAAAAGAGTAGCTATATTTGTTAGTTGGGGTGTTATAACCCTCTCACTAACTGTTCCCACTATTTTGTATGTCATTGTAGAGTTTGCACTTATTGTTACTGTATCATTTAAATCAATATTATTTCCCACAGAGATTGTTGGATTAGACGTATTTTCTCCTTTTGTTATTACCCAACTTGTAAATGCCTGTTGATTTGGCATATCAGTTACATTATCAACACTTAAATCATTTGCATATGTAGCTTTTATATTTGTTATAAAATCTTTTACTGTTACCGTTTTAGAAGATCCTAATCTATTTACAACATCTATATAATATGTTATAGTTCCTCCTGGAGCAAAAGTTGATGTATCACTTCGTTTAATAAAATCAATTAAATTTCCTGATCCACCATTTTTTGTTATTGTAGCAGATGTTGTAGTTGTCAAATTATTTTGAGTATCAGTTACTTCAACAGTATTTGAAACTGTTTTTCCATTGTATCCTGTTTTTACTCTAGCCACAACTGTGTATTCTATAGTCCCTCCTGGGGCAATATCTACAACTGCATTTAAATCAGTGTTAATTACTCCTATTATTCCTGTCGTTGTTCCTATTCCAGTAGGAATGCCACTTATTGAAATATCTTCAAAATAAGTAGTATCTAAAATATCTTTTACAAGAGTATCATTTGCATACCCATTTCCAGTATTTTTTACTACAACTTTAAAAGAAACTGTATTTCCTGGAATAAATGTTCCTGATATTGCTGTTTTTGAAGTCACTAAATTTGGTAACTTAGGATTTATTGTAGCTGTTGATGTTAATCCATCCGCTTTAGCTGTATTGGCTATAGGACCATAAATTACATTATCATCTGTTGGTGTTTTTAAAGTTCCTGTTATAATATATTTTACAAATCCTCCTGGTGAAATATCAACTGTATCTACTAAATTTACATTATTTAATGGTCCTATCAAAGTTGATTTTGTTTCTGGTCCACTTAAAATTGGAGCAGATATTGTCCAACTAGAAAATGGATTAGTATTTCCTGTTGTTAAAAGTGCTGTACTTATATCTGTAATTTTATCCTCTACTTTTACACCTAAAGCTACTCCTGCAGTACTAGAGTTACTAACAATTACTTCATATTGAACTGTAGTATCTCCTCCAGCTACATAACTAGTTGTTAATGCGTTTTTACTTATACTAACTCTTGAGTCTCTTGTTATTGACCCTTTATCACTATAAAGAACATCATTTACTCTAGCTAAATTTTTAATAGTTCCTTTTGCCTTTGGATTTACTACCGCTACAATTGTATAAGTTATTCTTCTATTCGGACCGATTATTGCATCTGTTATATTTAAATCCTCTGTTGGCGAATATGTACCTGCCGATGACGGATCTGAACCTGTCACAAGTACAGGTGTTCCTGATGATATATTATAAATTTTAGAAATTATATTCCAAGAATTATAAGCTGGACCTGTGGTACCATCTATTAGAGTTGTAGTTATTGTACTTAATAAATCTTTAACCCTTACATTGACAGCATACCCATCTCCGGGATTATCAACATCTATTGTATATGTTAAAGTCCCACCTGGAATATATTCAGTAGTATCGACGTTTTTAGCAACCTCTAAAACAGGAGATGCCATTTTTACTCCTGCTCCTAACTCAGGCACATTATCCCCTCCAGTTGAAACTGTATCTATAATTGTTCCAACTGTTGTAAGTTTTGTCTTAGCTTTTATTTGATAAACTATACTTCCATTTGGTCCTATGTCAGCGGTTAATATTAAATTACCAGTTCCATTTGTTATAGCCCCTGTTCCTGGAACTGTTCCTATACCGGTGGTGCTTGATACAGATAAATCCCAACTATCAAATGCTGGTCCTGTAGTTCCATCTATTTGAGTTGCTGTTATAGAACTTAATAAATCTTTTATAGTTAAATTATCCATAAAATTATTATTTGGATTTCTTACTGTAATCGTGTATGTTATAACATCTCCTGGTTTGTACTCTAACTCTGTAGGAACTTTTGTTATAATAACTGATGAATTATTTGCTAACGTTACTGCAGTTGTTGTAGATGTAGCTGTTTTTTGCACAATTGAATTTTTCTTTAGATCCACTTTATTAGCTATATTTCCAATTGAAGAATCTTTAGTTACTCCTGTAATTGTATATATTATTTTTTCTCCTGGAAATACAGTAACTATATCTAAAAGATCGGTATTACTTGTTGTTCCTCCATTTGTAATAATTGCAGAAAGTGATTTTGTTGAACCAGATCCTAAAACTGCAGTCGTTGTCCAACTTTGAAATAACGGTGAGGGGTTAACATTCGTAGCTAATATCCCACCTGTATTCCCTACATTTCCTGTTATAGAAGTTAGTAAGTCCTCAACTAAATAATTACTAGCTATTCCTGCCCCTGTATTTTCTACTGTTACGGTATAAATAATTGTTTCTCCAGGTCTATATGTTGTTTTATTAGCTGTTTTTGTTAAATTTAGTGTTGGTGCTACTGAAGTGGTATTACTCACTGATGTTTTTTCTACTCCATTCCTATCTGTAGCTTTTGCCGTATTAATTATTGGACCTACAATATCTGCTTTTACTTTTCCAATAATTGTATATTCAACGTATGAATTTGTTCCTATAGTAACATTTGTTGCATTTAAATCTCCTGAAGAAGCAAATGTTCCAGGATTGCTTGTTCCTGTACTTGTTGCTGTAATCGTTATTGTTGAACTATCAAATGCCATTTTTGTACTTCCATCTGCTGCTGTTGCTGTTATTGTAGATAACACATCTTCTATTTTCATTTTTGTTATGGGTATTGTTGATGAATTATTTGAAATTCTAACTTTATATGTTAAATTCTGATTTGGTGTATAATTTGTGGGCGATACTGTTTTTTGTATTGAAAAATCATACGTTTCTAAATTTAAAGTGATTGTATTTGAAGTTTCTGTTTGATTTCTTACAGTTGAAGAAGCTGTATTAACTATAGGAGTTGTAACCCCTGGTTTTACATTTGCTGTTATCGTATACTCAACTTTATTTCCTGGTGTTATTGATATTCCTGTAGCAATTAAATCTCCTGAAGATGAAAAACTTCCAAGATTACTTCCACCTGTAGCTGTTCCTGTTATTGATGCTCCTGTTAATTCTGTTGGAAGATTATCGTTTAGGGTAAAATCTTTAATTGTAGTAGTTCCTGTATTTGTAACTGCTATTTTATAAGTTATACTCCCTTCTTTTTCATAATAAGATATTGGAGAACTCTTTACTAAGGTATAAACATATGGAACCCTTGTAAGTGTATTTGTTCCAGTAGCTAAATTGATATTCCCAGAATTATTCGTTACATTTACAGTAACTGTCACAGGACCGTTTATAAGAGGGTTTATAGTTCCTAAAACATAGTACTCTACGTACCCTCCTGCTGGTATATCTACTCCAGAAGCTAAAAAATCTCCTGAAGTGGAGATTATTCCTGCATTTGCATTAACACTAGTCCCTTTAATCTGATTTGTCAGATTACTAAAAACTAATCCTGTGCCTCCCCCTTCTTTATTTGCTGTTATTAAGCTTAATGGTACTGCTACTTTTATATTATTTAAATTTGTACTATCTGGATTATTGATCCTTACTTTATAAAGTATTTGCTCACCATTATCATATAAATTTGATTGAGCAATTCCAGATATATTACTTTTTATTATCTCGATAGTTGGTGCTGATAAAATAAATACTGAATTTAATAAAAATAATATTAAAGCTAAATAACGATTTTTTATTATTCGCGTCCCCATAACTCCTCCTTAAATAAAAAATATTTAAGAATTTATTCTCTATAATTCTTTTGTTCCTTCTTTAATATTCATTTTTTTGAAAGAAATAACAATAACTAAAGATTTATCTTTACTTAATTCTGTGAACTACCACCGCCCTGATAGAAGGCAGGGCTTCGTAGGAAGTATCTGACTCATGTCAGATATATTAATCACGCTCTGCGGGTAGTTCCTACCCTGATATATGCTTTAATAGGCTAGTAGCTCTCTACCAACCTCACGAATATTTATACTTGTATTTAGGTCTCTATCTATCTCTGAGTTACATTCATCACATTTGTAGATTCTTTCAGATAGTGATAATTCAGTTTTTACAGCACCACAAAAAGAACAAGTTTTTGATGATGGAAATCATTTCTCTATCTTTTTAACTTGTTTTCCTAAAAACATAGCTTTGTATTGAAGCATAGTTGTAAATATACCCCACCCATTATCTGCAACACATTTACCAAAGTTTAACGTTTGGCTCATACCTTTCATATTTAGGTCTTCAAGTATTATCGCATTATACTTTGTCACTAGTTCATGTGATAATTTATGTAAAAAATCTTTTCTACTATTTTTAATAAGGTTATAGATTTTAGTAACTTTTAACTTTGCTTTATTCCAGTTGTGTGAGAACTTAACTTTTCTTGATAGTTCTCTTTTGAAAGAAATTCTTATATGCAGTTTCTAAATTTTTAAGTGATTGTTGTAAGGCTATTGAATCAACCTCTTTCAAGAATGGTAATTCAAATTTAAGAGGTACAAGCTCTTTAGCTTGAGTATTGTAAGTTACAGATTTTTTCTCTGTCTCATACAATTCTTTTCTCTGAGCTAAAAATCTGCTATATACAAGTCTAATACAACCAAAAGTTTGATTAATGGTATTCGCTTGGGTTTCATTAGGATATATCCTATATTTAAAAGCTAAGTTATATGTCTTCATAGTTTTTCACCTCCTTAAAATTAATGTGGTCTGATTATACCATATTTTAGAAAAAAAAC
>NZ_DBGBQB010000013.1:0-9741 GCF_048470075.1 Cetobacterium sp.
GAGATAAAGGAGGTATAATTGTGAAATTTTCTAAACAGAGAGAATTAATTTTAAATTATATATTAAATAGTCACGAACACCTTACAGCTGATACAATATATGCAGATTTAAAAAAAGATAACCCAGAGTTAAGTTTAGGTACAGTATATAGAAATTTAACGAAACTTACAGAGATGGGAGCTATAAAAAAAGTTAGTTTACCTAACCAGGTGGATAAATTTGATAAAAATTTGGAGCCTCATGCTCACCTAATATGTGATGAGTGTGGAAGTGTAACAGATATAGATATTCCAGAAGTGAAAAGTTTTATAGACAAAGTCTCAAAGGATGAGGATATATTAATAAATAGATACAATATATCTTTTAATGGGATTTGTAAAAAGTGCAAAAATAAAAAGTAATAAAAAGACCACAGAAATTCTGTGGTCTCTTTACTATTTAGGGGTACTAAAATTTATAGCCAACACCTACATTAAACTGAAGTGCTCTATTTGAATTATCTCCAAATAGGAAGTTTACTCCAGTTGAGTAAGTGGTATTATTATTTCCTTGGAACTCTAAAGATAATCCTGTAACTCCATTTATTTTAGAGAATTTTTCATTTTCTAATTTAAAGTTCGATCCCATAGTGTCCTTGCCAACTATATTTCCAGTTGCAGATAAAGCTCTATCTCCTAGAGTATTATTAACTCCTAAAGTCAAAATAGATGAAAGTTTTCCAGAGTTAAAGTGTGTATCTTTTATTAGGTTAGTTCCAATAAAAAGATTTCCAAGTTTTTTAGTTGTCTTTTTAACTCTCATATTCACCGATTTGTCTTTGTAGTTCTCTTTAATTTTATGTTGAGATAGATTATAGTAACTTAATCTCATTATAGGCTCTATATGAAGAGTATTTGAGAAATCCATCATATATGAAAACTCTGTGAAGATATTATAAGTCCCTTGCTTATACTTTTGAGAGTTTTTATCTCTTTCAGATTTTAAATCAGTTAATTGATATCCCATTCCAGTGACAGTTTTAATATTTTTAATATCGTTTTCAAAGTAAGTTCCAACATACATTGACGTACCTTTTAAAGAGTTATCATCTTTAAAAGATGAACTTTGATGATTTCCTCCAAGTGCAAATCCAATAGAGTTATTTTCAGATACACCATATTCAACAGTAGCGATAGCTCCATTTATATTTGATGTTATATTGGCATTGTCTTTACTATGAGATGAAAGAACACCACCTTTTGCATTCCACTGGTTTTCAGATGTTTTATCTTTTAGAACTATATTGTTTTCAAAAAGTTGTATAGATTCAATACCTGTTTTTAAAGAGTGTGTATATGGTGTATTATTTTTTAAGGTCTTTAGTGTATTAAGAGCCTCATCTAAAGATTTTGGTACAGGTAGATTTTCAAGACTATCTGTATCAGCTAAACTTTTAAGTAGATCAAAAACTCCGTTTTTAATATAGATCTCTTTGGCATTAATAGGAGGATTTATATCTGCTACTCCATCTCTTTCAAGGTTTTCATCAATATTCTCATACTCTGAAACTTCATAAATAATCTCTTCACGATTTTCTACAACAGAGTTTTCAATGGCAGCAGGAGCAAGGCTCTCTTCAGCAGGTTTATTTTCCTCAGCGGGCTTATTTTCAATAACCTCTGCCCTATTCTCAACAACTGGTTCTTTTTCTATTTTTTTATCCTCAATAGGCTTAGCAATAGGTGCTTTTTTTAAAGCCTCAATTAGTTCATCATTTTTATTGATAGTTTTAAACATAGCATTTCTTTCAGCCACAAGTTTCCAAATTTCAGCACTTGTAGCCTCCTGCTTCTTTAGAGTTTTTTCTCTCTCTTCACCAGTTTCATATGTCAATCTATGTCTATATGATTGATTTAAGTTTTGCTTTCCTTTGATAAGAGCCATATGGTCTTTAGCTTGCTTTCTTAAATCTGTATTTTCCTTTTCCAAGTTTATAATTTGCTCTTTAGCACTTAGATTTGATCTTTCCATAACTTCGTTATTTTCTCTGTACTCTTGGGAAAAAGTTTGTGTAGATAGACTAAAAATAGTCATTCCCAGTAGTAAAAATTTCAAATTTCTATTTTTCAAAATAAAATCCTCCCTAATCCCTCTTTCAACTATATTTTAATACATAGAGGTGGAAATTTATTTTTTATGACATGAATTATGAAAAAAAACACATTAATATTTTAGAAATAGGGATAAATAACACTTGAGTAAAAGTGTTTAATGGAGTTATAACAAATGAAAAAAGCTGCAAATAATGCAGCTTTTCCCATATTTAAGGAGTACTAAAATTTATAGCCTATACCTAAAGATAGGTAGTTGTTATCTCTTTTTCCAAACTCTTTTCCGATTTCAAGAGCCACTTTTAAATCTTTAATCTCAGTGGAGATTCCAGCATTAGCAAGTAGGTTCTCCTTTTTTAAAGAATCATTATTTAGATTGTAATTAACTCTATCTCCTAAAAGAGAGATATCTTGCTTATTATTTAAATCTCCCAGTTCATAAGAGTAGATGAAGTTTGAGTATATATCTATAAAATTGAAATTTTTACCAATTTTAAATCCAACACTTGGAAGTATAGAGAAGTAATCCTCCTCTTTAACAGTAAGTCCCAAATCTCCTGCATTTTTTTCAGTGAATCTCTTATGTTTACCATACCCTAGGTTTAATCCAGCCATTGGCTTAATGTATAGAGACTCTCCATAACTTCTACTGATCTCTCCATTTGCTCCTAAAGTATATGAGTTATATTTCCCCTTAGCTTTTTTATTAAAGCTATCAATCTCTCTATTAGTTTCATGGAAGTTATACTCTCCATTTAATCCAAACTTAATATCAAAACTGTTCAGTGCAAGTTTTTTATAAACTCCAGTATGGATAGATTGAATAGAACCTTTAGAACCCTCATTATACTTTATGCTGCTATTCTCATATCCAATAGTTGTATATATATTATTTTCAAATCTTTTTGTTCCCACAAATCCTTCAGACACTGTCTTATATCCAGAAATATCTCCCTTGTCTTTAACTGATGATTTATCTCCAAAAATGTTAAAGTTATAGCTATACTCATTTAAGTTATCTATAAGTTTTCCATCCTCTTTTATAAATCTATTTTGTATATCAAAAATTTGTCTAGGAAGATTAGCATATATCTCCCCTGATAGATCTTTAACAACTTTTTTTAGTTCATTAGTACTATCGTTTTTTAAGATTTTATCCATAACTAGTTCTTCATCTTTAGATAGATTCATATTTTCAATACCTAAATAACTATATAGGGATTTAGATAAAGAGCTAAGTTCCCTACTTTTATAGATTTCCTCAATTGTAGTCTCATTTCTATAGACTTTTAAATTTACATTTCCACTGTCATTAATCTCTACATTTGATTCATAGAATAGAGAAACCGCTTTAGGATTAGTAGCTCTAGCTAATTCAATTTTAGGTGCAGAGAAAATATCATTATAGACAATCTCTTTTTTATTTCCCTCAATTAAATCTTTAGATGCTACAATATCTCCATCTATCTTTAGGCTTCTTTTAGCTCTAACTCTAGAAACGTCTCCAGAGGCCTCTTTTCCAACAATGAACTTCCCTAACTGGTCTGTGGAAATCTCTAAATTTCCATTTGCTAAAATTTTTCCTCTATTTATATATGTAGCTCCATTATTTGCAACGATACCTCTTCTTCCAGTACCATCATTTGAAAATACTATCTCTCCCTCATTGACAATAGAACTTCCCTTATGATCGGCAAACATTCCTGTAATAATAGGGCTATCTCCATCTAAAACAATTTTACCTTTATTTATAATTTTACCACCGCTTCTAGCAACCATTCCATAGGAGTTGATTCCTTGAACATTGATAATACCCTCTTTTTCGTTGGTAGCAACAGCTCCTTTCATAGAGTACATACCTACAGCCTTTTCCCCATTTACACTGATAACTCCTTTGTTGATAGCAAAGGTATTTTCGCCATATGTATCCATTCCATGAGCATTTCTACCAGAAACTGAGATTGTTCCAGTATTTTCAATTGTGTTTTTACCTTTAGAGTTAAAAACTGTTAGAGACATTCCATTAATACCAAATGGTTTATCTGGATTTATAAGGTCAAAATCATTGTTATTAACAGTGATTTTTCCTTTATTAATCATATAGATATCTTCATCTGGTTTATTTTCCTTAACTGATTTATGTGCTCCCATACCAATAAGATCACCATAGGCAGCATTTGGTTTTCTATTTCCATTGATCTCTATTTCACCATTGTTGATAGATGTAAATCCTTCTCCATCAGATGTACTATACATTCCAGTTAGAATAGTTCCATCCCCTTTAAGTTTTCCATTATTTTCAAGAAAACCTCCCTCAGTGGATCTCATAAGAGTTGCATATGTATTTGGATCTTCCATATTAGCAACAATATTACCATTATTTATAGCTTTAGCATTTTTTCCATGGGAGGACATACCGACACTCCTGTTAGCTAAAATATTTATAGTTCCAGATTTTTCATTGATAGCAGTTGTATCGTCAAAAGCTCTTAAACCAGTGCCACCAATATTTCTAACCTCTAATACTTCACTATTTTTAACCGTAGGTCCTTCAACTGGTAAAGAGGGTTCCTCTGGTTGTGGAATAGGAGCTGGATTCTCCTCAACTGGTGGATTTGGATTGGAACCTGCATTGTCAGGTTTATCTACCTTTGGCACTGAAGGTACCGCAGGTGGTACAACAGGCTTTACTTCAGGTTTCGCTTCAGGTTTTTCAATATTCCCCTCTGGTTTTACAGGTGAAACCACTTCTGTTGATGGTTTAGAAGCAGTTGGTGGAGATGGTACAGAAGTAGAAGGTGAGTTACTACCTCCACCGCCTCCACCGCTTCCACATGCCGTTACCAAAGAGGCAAGGACTCCAATAAAGAGATATTTTTTATTATATATTTTCATTTTAATTGTTTCCTCCTAATTTTTAAAACTTGTATGTAGCACCAATAGACAGGGCATAACTGGTATTTTTTAAACCTGATAGATTTTTAATACCATTAGTTTTTTGTCCCTCTTCACTTATAAAATCAGTGCTAGATTTTTTCTTATGGAAATATTTAGAATACTCTAAAGTACCGTTTATATCGATAGATGGTGTTATAGGATAAGTAGCCATAAGCTTAATACCTAAATTTTTAACATTTTTATATTTTTCCTTAGATTCCATAGGTCCTCTTTCAAGGTGTTTATCATTGGCCTTAGCTTTTCCATATAGACTTCCTTTAATCTCTAAATCTAAAATTAGCTTTTCAAAGTTATATGAAGCACCATAACCAAGATATGGTGTAAAAAACTTTTGAGAGTATTCAATACCTTTTTTAGAGTAGTTTCCCTTATCTACAGTGGTAGTACCATCCAACTCATAGTTATATTGGTTTCCACCTTTAGCATAAAATTTAAAGTAATCATATTTAAAACCTAAAATAGGTCCAGATTTTAAGTTATCAGTGTGATAAAACCAGTACTTAATATTGGTATCAAACATTAAAAGATCATCTATATAGTTTTTGTTATCACTGAAGTTTGAGAGCTTTCCATAGTCTTTTGGAGTAGCTCCATCTTCAGCATCATCAGATGAGTACCAGTCATAATCTTTCATAGAACCACTAGATGTAGAGTTAAAATTTTTCTTTAGTCCCATTTGAAGCTCTATATTATTAAGTGTGTGTGTATAACCAAGTATAAAGACAGGAACATTTTTAATTTTCCAATCTAAATAGCTAACCTTTTCCCCTGTTTCAGGAACATATACGTATTCTCCAGCTTTACCATTAACAGTTCCTAATGAAACGGTAAAAGCGTTACTTGTTTGTGCAAAAATTCCAGTAGAGGCAGTAAGAAGTAGAATAAAAAAATCTCTTTTTAACATAAATTCCTCCTAAAATCTTTAAAATATTTTTCAAGTATAATTTTAATATACAAAGGATAAAAATTATTTTTTATAACATGAATTATAAAAAAAAATGCATCAACAATTAAAAAACAGGGATAAAAAAACCACTTAAATTTTTAAGTGGCTTGAAGTCTATTTATAATAGTTTCAAAAAGCTCTTTTGGAATTTTTCCCTTTAGTCTTTTTAAAAACTCCTCATTTGTATGTTTAAAAAATTTCACATGACGATAATCTTCTAAATCTAAGGCATATAGTTTATTTTTATATACTATAAAATTATCAAATTTTAAATCTCCGCAATAGATGTTATTTTCCAAAAGGCGGAGTATAAAAGAGATATACTGTTCAATTATAATATGATTATCTGAGTTCTTTTCTAAAGCCTTTTCGAGCGACAAGCCAGGTACATTTTGAGTTTCTACTGAATATTTTGAATAGTTGATAATTGGTGGTGTGTTGATGTTTAATGTGTTTAAAAGTTTTGATATATAATAAAAATTCTCTCCTGGATATCTCCTGAGACCAAGGAAAAATTTGATCCTATTGATCAATTTAGGATTAAAATTTTTAATAAATACATCACGATTTTCGTCAAAAAAAACGGCACTCCTAGGGTGCCTAACAATTACTTTCATATTACCTCCCCCAAAATAATAATAAAGTATATATTCATAAGGCTTATTATAGCATAAATTTTTCAAAATATAAAAAAAATAGTCAAAATGTGTTATAATTAAAATAAAAATTAATAGTTTAGTGAGGAAAATATGATTCGGAAATTAAATAGAGTTATCCAAGATTTTCTAAGGCCAATTAGGTTGGAATTAGGTAGAAAGATTTGGGATAAAAAGAGTGAGAAACACTTGGAGTTAATTAAAAATAATAGAGTTGATATGAGTAGAGTAAAGTCTATTCTTTTTTTACGTTATGATGGAAAAATAGGGGATATGGTTATAAATACACTTATGTTTAGGGAGATACAGAAGAGATATCCAGATATTAGAATAGGAGTCGTATCAAGAGGTGCAGCAACGGATATAATAAAATTTAATCCACATATAGATATTATCTATAACTACAAAAAAGGTAAAGAGAGCGAGTTAGCAAGTGAGATTGCAAAAGAAAACTATGATGTCCTTATAGATTTTTCTGAGATGTTAAGAGTTAACCAGATGAAGTTTATAAATCTTTGTAAGGCTAAGATAAATATAGGACTTGATAAAAAGGATTGGGACCTATTTGATTTAAGTTATGAAAAAAACTATGAAAAACATATAACAGATATGTATAAAAATGTCCTAAATACTTTAGGCATAGAAAATCCAAATTTAGATTATGAGATTCATACTGGAATGATTGTAAAGGATGAGATAAAAAGACGTCTTCGTGAGCTTGGAAACCCAGAGAGTATAGTGATTTTAAATCCATATGCTGCAAGTAAACATAGAAGTTTTAATATAGAGAAGATTTTAGAAATCAGTTGTAAGGTTTTAAAAGATTCAAAGAGCATGTTAATCTTTATAGGAGAATCAAGTAAAAAAAGTGAGATAGAGGGAATTATTGAGGTTTTAGGAGATAGGGATAGAGTAAAATATCCAACTCTTTCTGGAATTTTAGAGGTAGTGGAACTAATAAAACATGCTGATTATGTAATAACTCCAGATACTTCAATAGTACATATTGGAGTTGCAGAAAAACTTCCTATGACAGCAGTTTATAGATTGGATACAGGGGATAATAACTCAGTTGTTTGGGGACCAAATTCACCTCTAGTTAAGCAGATCTTCTCTAAAGACATAGCAGCTATTGGAGAGGAAGCTGATATAAATAAGTTTGATATAAGGGAGATTGGTGTATGAAAAAAAAGATAGCTATATATAATGGACAATTATATATGGGAGGAATAGAGAGAGTTTTAATAAACTATTTAGAAAAATTGGCAAAGGAGCCTGAGCTAGATATTACATTGATCATAAAAGAGAATATTCCGGAAAAAAATGTTTTTGCAAGTGAAGTTCCCAAAAATATAAAGATAGAGTATATAAAAGATGAAAGTCTTTGTAGAAAAACAGTGGAACTTTCAAAAAATAAAAAGAACCCTTTAGTGAGATTAAAATATCAGTGGAATCTTTATTATAGTAGAGTTACTATTCAGAGATGGATAGATAGATACTTTAAAAAAAATAATTTTGATGTGGTATTAGATTTTGATGGAAGTATGTGGAGATATATAAAAAATCTTACAGTTCCTGTAGTTGGATGGGTTCATTTCTCTTTGGCCAATAAAAAAGGTAGAAAATATGAAAACTATAGAAAAAGATTTGAGCTATATAAAAAAGTTGTACTTATTTGTGATGATATGAAAAAAGAGTTTGAGGCTATGTTTCCTCAGTTTAAGGATAAGGGAATAAGAATCTACAATCCTATGGACTTTGAGGTAATAAAAGCCAAAGCTTTAGATCAATCAGAACTTACTTCAGAGGATAAAAAACTTTTAGAGGATAACTTCTTTGTAGCTGTTTCAAGACTTGTAGGTGGTAAAAATAGAGTTGGATTAGTTGAAATATATGCAGAATTAAAGAGAAAAGGTATTAAAGAGAAATTATACATATTGGGAGATGGAGATGATAGACCCAATATAGAGAGAAGGATAAAGGAGTTAAATCTAGAGGATGAAGTACTGCTTCTAGGACAGAAAAAAAATCCATTTCCATATATGAAAGCAGCAAAACTATTTTTACACACTTCAATGGGAGAGGGCTTACCAACTGTATTTATAGAGTCAATGTTATGCGATACAATAGTAGTAGCTTATGATTGTCCAACTGGTCCAAGGGAGATATTGGTAGATGGAAAAGCTGGAGGGCTTATACCATTAAATGATAGTTTAGCTTTTGAAAATATGGTTTTAAAGATTTTAAATGATAAAAAATTAGAGGAGTCTATAAAAGAAGAGATGTACAGAAAAATGAATGAGTTTACATATGAATATATAAGAGAGGATTTATTTAAGTTATTTTAGAGCATTGAGGGAGAAACATTATGATTAGGGGATTAGCAATAAAGTTAGTAGGAAAAAAAAGACAAGAAGAGATCAAAAATGAAAAAATAAAAAGAGTTTTAATCGGTGGAGGAAGAGTAGGGGATATTGTAGTAAAAACTCCAATGCTTGAAG
Source organism: Cetobacterium sp. (assembly GCF_048470075.1). Classification (GTDB taxonomy): domain Bacteria; phylum Fusobacteriota; class Fusobacteriia; order Fusobacteriales; family Fusobacteriaceae; genus Cetobacterium_A. The sequence goes on from NZ_DBGBQB010000013.1 coordinate 9,152, forward strand.
CACTATCAAAACTAAATAGGGATGTAAAAATAGATATAACAGTGATTAAAGGAGCTAAAAGCCTAGTTGAAAATATACCATATATCAATGAGATTATTGAAATAGATGAGAAACCAACAAGAAATAAGATTATTAAAGGATATAGACAGATAAGAGGAGCTTTTAAAGTTAGAAAAAAATATGATTTATATTTTGATTTTACAAATAACTGTAGATTTATTCATATTTTAGCACTGAGAATTATGTCACCAAGATATCTAATAGGAAGATATAGACTTGAAAAATTTGGAATTAGAAGGGATGAGTTAACAATTTTTGATGGTTATGTTGATGTAAAAGAGGATGATCATGCTGTTGATATAAATATGGACTATTTAAAACCTTTAGGCATAAACTTAGATAATAGAAGTTATAAACTATATTTAGGAAAAAATGAGAAAAAATATAAAAATTATTTTGAAAAAAATAAAACCAATATAGTTGTAAATTATAGGGCTAGTTCAGAATCTAGAAGTTTATCTCTGGATCAATTAAAAGAGTTGAGTTTAAAATTAGTTAAATTAGATGAAAAAATAGTAGTACACTTACTG
>NZ_DBGBQB010000014.1:0-2543 GCF_048470075.1 Cetobacterium sp.
CTCTAAAGTTATATCTTTTTCTCCATTATTGATAATTGAAGAACTTCTAGTAATAATGGGGAAATTTTTATAGATAGAATACACCAAAATAATGTCTGTCTTTAATAGTTTATCTGTCAAAGTTATCCTTAAAGTCTTTACTTCATCATTTTTTAATACATATGTATGTGGTAATCTTTCCAGAGGTAACTTTTCATCTAGAATTTCATATTTTGAAAATTTGAAATCACTTACTCTACTCCCATTTTCTTGTAAAATTATATAAGCTGGCTCCTTATAATCTCCTGTTCCAGCTCCTGGAAACTCCTGCTTTAAACTGTCTAATGCAAATCCTGAAAATCCATCTATTTGCTCAGGGGTGTATGGAACCTGATGTTCAAATATTTGGAGCATATTTGAAAAATTTTCCTTATGATTTAATCTTTTTCCAAAATAAAGATGCCCTAAATCACCATTTTCTAAAACCTTAATAATATAACTAATATATTCATTCTGTAAATGAAACTCTAGATTTGAATTAACATATATATTCATAATATCTCCCTTATTTATTTTTTAATCTTTCAAAGTTTTCTTTCATTTTTTTTGTTGCTTCTTCTACACTTAGCTGACCAGATATTATTCCAGCTCCTATAGAACACAATGTCTCCCATGATCCACTAGGAAGATATTCTCTATCAAAGAATCCCACATACTGATACTGATTTCCTAACTCATAACTTTTTTCAAATTTTCCAAGATTACTCTTTGCATTAGTTAGCCCTGTTGGAAGAACATTTGCTGTAGCCATCTTAGATACATTTTCTGGTTTGGCTAAGTAATCTAAAAATTCTAAAGCTTCTTTCTTATTAGGAGAATCTTTCCAAACACCTATTGCCATTCTTTCCCCTGTTATAAAATATGATTTTTCACTTCTATCTTTAGTTGGTAATGCAATAAAATCCATTCTAGCATCTGGATTATATGTTAATCCCTCTCTTATCATAGAGGTTCCAAAGAATAGAAAAGCAGCTTTTCCTGTACCAAGAGCTCTTGCTGCATCATTTCCTGTTAAAGCATCTCTATTTATATATCCCTTATCTTTTAAAGTTTTTATAAATTCCCCTGTTTTATTCCAAGCATTTTCATCAAAAATACCATTTTTTAAGTTTTCACCTTGTGGATTATCTTTATTTAAAATTATCAATCCAGGAACAATCCAATCATAAATATTCCCAATTGAAGCTGAATCTTTTCCTCCTAAATAGATTGGTGTTACGCCTATATCTTTAATTTTTTCCAGTGCCAATAAAAAATCATCTGTTGTCTTTATATCTTTTGGATTTACACCTGCTTTTTCAAGAACATCAAGATTATATGGCAATCCAACTATATCTATATCTAAAGGTAGTGTATAAAACTTATCTTCACTATCTGTAATAACTGGTTTAATTGCAGGGCTAATATATTGAGCCCATTCTCTTTCATTTAAAGGCTCTAAATATTCTTTATATCTATTGATGGACCAGCCATGAGTTCCAAAAAGATCTGGTAAGGAATTTGTTGCCATCTTTGTTTTCATTGTCTCTTCATAATCTGAACTTCCAGGTATAAATTCAATTTCTACATCTGAACTATTTTTATTATACTCATCAACAATCTCTTGTAAGGCTATTGAAGATGGTTCTTGAGCATGAGAATTACTCGTAATTACCAATTGTTTTTTTTGAGATATATTTTCTCCTTTTTCACAACTAGCGAATAAACTCAAAAAAGCAAATGATAAAATAATTTTTTTCATAATAAACACCCCTTATTTTTATTTTATTGAACCGTTTGTCATTCCAGCAATAAAGTATCTTTGTAAAAATATATACAATGTAATTATTGGTAAAACAGCAATAATTGCCGCTGCTGCCGCTGCCCCCAAATTTGATGATGAGTGACTAAAAAATGATGAAATTGCTAAAGTTATAACTCTCATTTTTTGAGATTGTAATAAGTAAACTGAGAATTGATAATCATTCCATATTCCTACACCTGTTAAAATAATAACAGTGGCTGTGATAGGTTTTAACAATGGAAATATCACTTTATAAAATGTTTTAAACTGACTACATCCATCGATCATCGCTGCTTCTTCCAACTCTCTAGGAATAGTATGAATAAAATTACTATATAAAAATATACTTAAAGGCAGGTTAAAAGTTGTAAGTGTTAAAATAATTCCCCAATATGTATTTACTCCATGTATTTTAGTCATTGTTGTAAGAAGAGGAACTAATATACTTAAAGGAGGTACCATCATAACTGCTAAAATCAAATTTAAAACAGTTTTATTTGTAAAAGTTTTATTTCTTGCTAATGGATAAGCTGCCATAGCTCCTAATAATGTTATCAAAATTATACATGTTAATGTCACAATAAAACTATTTCTCATGGCCAAAAGAAGCTCAGCTTTTTCAAAGGCATATGAAAAATTTTCCAAGTAGATACCTTTAGGTAAAAACCATCTTGAACTTAAATCATTTTTCTTCTTTAAGGCAACAGTTAATGATATATAG
>NZ_DBGBQB010000015.1:0-6927 GCF_048470075.1 Cetobacterium sp.
CATTTGTAGAATCATATAAAAATGTGTATAATGTCTGAAGAAAAAAAATTAAAAATGGGGTGATTTTTTTGAAAGAAGTTATTAAAAGAGATGGATCAACTGTAAACTTTGATAAAAATAGAATTGTTAGAGCTATTACTATGGCCTTCAATCAGAAAGAAAAACCAGTTAATGCAGATCTTATCGAGAAAATAGCGTCTCAAATAGAGAATCTTGATACTCCTAAGATGCATGTTGAGGAGATCCAAGATATTGTTGTAAAAAAACTTATGGGTTCTTCTGAAAAAGATATTGCACTTTCTTATCAAGAATATCGTACTGTTAAAAATGAACTTAGAAAAAAAGAGCAAGTTATCTATAAAAAAATTGGTGAATTAATAGATGCTTCAAATGAGGATATGTTAAATGAAAATGCCAACAAAGATGGTAAAACAATCTCTGTTCAAAGAGATTTATTAGCTGGTATCTCATCAAAAGATTACTACTTAAATAGAATCTTACCTAAGCACCTAAAAGAAGCTCATGAGAGTGGAAGAATCCATATTCATGATTTGGATTATCTTCTTTTTAGAGAAACAAACTGTGAGTTAGTTAATATTGAACAGATGTTAAAAGGTGGTTGCAATATTGGTAATGCAAAAATGTTAGAACCTAACTCTGTGGAAGTTGCAGTTGGACATATCGTTCAAATTATAGCTTCTGTTTCTTCTAATACCTATGGTGGATGTTCTATCCCTTATCTTGATAGAGCATTAGTTCCGTATATTGTTAAAAGTTTTAAAAAGCACTTTGCAAAAGGATTAAAATACGTAGAAAGATTATCACAGAATGATATTGAATCTATTTTAAATAAAAGCGATATAAACTACGCTAATTTAGCTTTAAAAGAGAGCTATCCAAATGCCTTTGACTATGCTGTGGATATGACAGAGGAGTCTGTTAAACAGTCTATGCAGGGCTTAGAATATGAGATAAACTCACTGAGCACAGTTAATGGTCAAACACCTTTCACTACAATAGGAATAGGAACTGAAACTTCTTGGGAAGGTAAATTAGTTCAAAAATTTGTATTTAAAACTAGAATGGAGGGGTTTGGTGCAAAGAAAGAAACTGCTATATTCCCTAAAATCGTCTATGCTGTTTGTGATGGTTTAAACTTTAATCCTGAGGATCAAAACTGGGATATATCTCAATTGGCATTTGAGTGTATGACAAAATCTGTTTATCCTGATATTCTATTTGTAACTCCAGAACAGGTTAAAAACGGTACTGTTGTATACCCTATGGGATGTAGAGCATTCCTTTCACCTTGGTGGGATAAAGATGGAAATGAAAAATATTCAGGTAGATTTAATATAGGAGCTACTACAATTAATCTACCTAAAATAGCTATAAAAAACAGAGGTGATGAAGCTGGTTTCTATAAGGAACTAGATGAAATTTTAAATCTTTGTAAAGAGAATAGCATATTTAGAGCTAAATATTTAGAGAACACTCCTGCAGAGATTGCTCCTATACTATGGATGGCCGGTGCTCTTGCTGAGAAAGATGCTAAAGAAACAATTAAAGACCTTATCTGGGGCGGTTACGCTACAGTATCTATCGGATATATCGGTCTTAGTGAAGTGTCTGAACTTCTTTATGGAAAAAATTTCGCTCTAGATGAAAATTCATATGAAAAAACATTTAAAGTTTTAGAGTATATATCTAAAAAGGTTAAAGAGTTTAAAGAGGAAACTAACTTAGGATTCGCTCTATACTCAACACCTTCAGAATCACTTTGTGATAGATTTGCTCAAATAGATTTAAAAGAGTTTGGTCCAATTGTGGGAATAACAGATAAAGAGTACTATGATAACTCTTTCCATGTTTCTTCTAAGATTCAAATAAATCCTTTTGAAAAATTGAGATTGGAAGCTCCTGGACATACTTTGGCAGCTGGAGGACATATTAGTTACATTGAAACTGATTCTTTAAAGAAAAACTTAGAAGCTGTATATCAAGTTTTAAAATATGCTCAATCAATTGGAATCCACTATATGGGTATAAACCAGCCAGTTGATAAGTGTCATATTTGTAACTTCAATGGTGAATTTTTAGCAACAGAAAGAGGATTTGAATGTCCACAATGTGGAAATCATGATTCTACTAAAATGAATGTTATAAGAAGAGTATGTGGTTACTTGGCTCAACCTGATTCAAGACCTTTCAATAAAGGAAAACAAAAAGAGGTTATAAATAGAGTTAAACACATGTAAAATGATGGGAGATTGATTATGAATTATTCTGGTATTAAATATACAGATATGATTAATGGAGAAGGTATTAGAGTTAGTCTTTTTGTAAGTGGATGTTCTCATTACTGTAAGGATTGCTTTAACTCAGATACGTGGGATCCAAACTATGGTTCTCCATTTACTGAAGATATTGAAAATGAAATTTTAAACTACTTTAAAAAATATGATAAAAGTATTAAAGGGTTATCACTGCTGGGAGGAGATCCTACATACCTTACCAATATCGATCCTCTTGTAGCTTTTATAAAGAGATTTAAAGAGAGTTTTCCCAAAAAAGATATTTGGATTTGGTCTGGATTTACTTGGGAAGTTATTATTAAAAATCCAAAACTTTTATCCCTTATTGAACTGTGTGATGTCTTAGTTGATGGGCAATTTCATATAGAGGAGAAAGACTTAAATCTAAAGTGGCGTGGAAGTAAAAATCAAAGAGTTATCAATATTAAAAAAAGTTTAGAATTAAAAGAAACCATCAAATATATAGATTAAAAAAAGTTCTAGAGAGTCGAATCTCTAGAACTTTTTAATTATTTTTTCTTCACATATTTTAATGTATCAAGAGCAACAGCCATAACAATAATCAAACCTTTTATGATATATTGCCAATATGGATTTACACCAATAAATGTCAATCCATAGTTTATCACTGTAAATATAATAACTCCTATTAAAACACCTGGAACTGTTCCTACTCCTCCTGAAAATGAAACTCCACCAACTACACAGGCTGCTATTGCATCCATCTCATACATATTTCCAAGGTTATTTGTAGCACTACCAACTCTTCCAGCCTCTAACATTCCACCAAAAGCATAGAATATTCCAGATAATGTATAAACTAAAACCAGTGTCTTTTTTACATTAACTCCCGATACTTTAGCTGCTTCAGGATTCCCTCCAACAGCAAATAGATTTTTTCCAAAAGTTGTTTTATTCCATAAAATCCATATGAATAGGACCGCTAAAGCTGCATATATTATTAAGTAGTTAAATCTAAATCCAGCTATTGTAAAAAAACCTTGAGCAAAGCTAGTGAACCCTTTAGAGAATCCAGCTATTGGGGACGCTCCAACATAGTCGTAGTATAGAGAGTTAGCACCATATATTATAATCATAGAACCCAAAGTTGCAACGAAAGGGGTTACATTTAAGTAAGCTACAACAAAGCCATTTAAAAAACCTACAAAAGCTCCAATAATACAGATTATTGCTATTACCGCTGGAATAGGCAGTGTCTCTAAATGTGGAAATACCTTATTTACATTGGCCATAGATTGTAGTAAAGTTGCCGATATTACTGCAGATAGTCCAACTTGTCTTCCAACTGAAAGGTCTGTTCCCTGAGTAACTATTATTCCCGCTACTCCCAGAGCTAATATCGTTCTAACTGATGATTGCGTCAATATATTTCTCATATTTCTAAAGCTTAAAAAAGATGGTTCTTTTATTATTATTCCTGCTATAAGTATTAATAATACTAGGTATAATCCTCCATCTAATAGAAGTTTTTTTGTATCTTTCCCCTTAAAAAAACCCAGTTTTTTCTCTTCTTTATTTAATTCCATTTTGTCCTCCCGTACCTTATAAGTATAGTGATGCTAATTTTAAAATCTCTTCTTGGCTCGTATCCTTTGTTTCAACTATTCCAGCCACTCTTCCATTACTCATAACTAAAATTCTATCTGTAACACCTAAAAGTTCAGGCATTTCAGAGGATATCATAATTATTCCTTTTCCTTTACTTGCTAAATCGAGCATCAATTGATATATCTCATATTTAGCTCCAACATCTATTCCTCTTGTAGGTTCATCTAGCATCAATATATCTGGACTTGTTAAAAGCCATCTTCCTATTATTACTTTTTGTTGATTTCCTCCTGATAAGTTTCCAATTGGAGTCTTTTGATTTGGTGTTTTTACTCTCATTGAATCGATAACCCACTTTGTATCTCCATACATTTTAGATGAGTTTAAAATTTTATTTTTTCCCTCATAATTTGTCATGTTAGATATTAAAGAGTTAAATTCAATGTTAAGTTGTGGGAAAATACCTGTTGCTCTTCTCTCCTCTGTTACTAATGCGAATCCGTTTTTTATAGCCTCTAAGCTACTTCTATTTTCAATCTCTTTTCCATTGATTATTACTCTTCCACTCTCACGCTCCCTAATTCCAAATATAGTTTCAACTATATCTGTTCTTTTAGATCCAACTAGACCAGCAACTCCCAGAATCTCTCCTCTTCTCAATTCAAAATTTATATTTTTTATAGATGGTTGATTCTTAGCTGTTAAATCTTCTACCTTAAGAATTACCTCTTGAGGAGTATTTATTTTTTCAGGGAATCTCTGTGTCAAGGATCTTCCAACCATCATGCTTATTATCTCATCTGTTGACAGTCCCTCTAAACTAGTTGTAGCTACCCATTGTCCATCTCTTAAAATAGTTATATCATCACAAATCTCTTTTATCTCTTCCATTTTATGAGATATGTAAACAACTCCACAACCTCTATCTGTAAGTTTTTTGATGATCTTAAAAAGATGTCCAACCTCTTTCTCTGTTAGAGAGGATGTAGGCTCATCCATCACTATTATTTTAGAATTATATGAAAAGGCCTTTGCTATTTCAACCATTTGCATCTGGGATACTGACAGTGTTGAAACCTTTGCTTTTGGATCCACATCAATTTCTAACTCTTTAAATATCTTCTTTGTATCTTCATACATCTTTTTATGATCTACAAATATTCCCTTTAAAGGATATCTCCCTAACCAAACATTATCCATTACTGTTCTTTGTAAAACTTGGTTTAACTCCTGATGAACCATAGATACACCATTTTCTAAAGCGTCCTTTGCTGAAACAAAGTTTACCTCTTTTCCATCTAAAAAAACTTTTCCCTCATCTTTTGAATATATCCCAAATAGACACTTCATTAAAGTTGATTTTCCTGCTCCATTCTCTCCCATCAATGCATGAACTGTATGAGGTCTTATTTTTAAATTTACCTTATCTAGAGCTTTTACCCCTGGAAAAGACTTTGATACTTCTGTCATTTCTAGTAAATATTTTTCCATACTCACTCCTTAAAATCTCAATATTTTATAAAGAAGGGGAGGCTCATACCTCCCCTACAGACTACTTTTTAAAATCTTTTAAGTTATCCTTATCTACTCCTACGTAAGGTACTCTTAATATTTTATCTTTTAATTCCCATTTTGTTCCCTCTGATGGGCTCTTTCCTTGAGCTAAGTTCTTTGCAATCTCATATGTCGCTTGTCCTTGGTTCATTCCATCATTAAGTACTGTTCCTGCCATATCTCCATTTTCAACCATTACTAACACTTCCGCTAGTGCATCCACTCCAAATACAGGAGTTTTTGCTCTACCATTAGCTTTTAATGCTTCAACTGCTCCCATTGCCATTCCATCGTTGTTAGCTATAACAACCTCTATTTTCTCTCCATTTGGTCCAGATAACCAAGCTTCCATTTTATCCTTTGCCATTGCTGCATCCCACATTCCAGTATCCATATGTAACTCTTGAGTTTTTATTCCCTTTTCATTTAAAGTTTTTGTTACATATGTTGTTCTAGCTTCTGCATCTGGATGTCCAGGCTCTCCTTTTAACAATACGTATTGAATTACTCCATCTTTATTTAGATCCCATGATGGATTTGCTGCCCAATGTTTCGCAATAACCTCTCCTTGAATAACTCCTGATTCTTTAGAATCTGTTCCTACATAATACGCTTTATCATAACTAGCCATATCAGCTTTAGATGGTTCTTTATTGTAAAATACAACTGGAATATCTTCTGCCTTGGCTTTTTGTATTATTGTAGAAGCCGCTGCTGGATCAACTAAGTTAATTGCTAACGCATCTACTCCTTTAGCGATTAAAACATCTACCTGATCATTTTGTTTAGATTGATCGTTTTGTGAATCGTTCATTAATACTTCGACATTTTTATCATTTTTTGCAACCTCTTCAATTCTTTGTCTAACTGTAGACATGAAGTTATCATCATAACGATAAACTGTCACTCCAATTTTTGTTGGTGCTGCTGATGCCATTGTTGTAAGAGCTAATGCCCCTAATAAAACAGAAACCTTCTTCATAAAACCCCTCCAAAATTGTAATTATATGAAACATATTGTTAATTATACAGGATGTATAAAACCAATGTCAAGCACATAAAAAAAACTAATAACATACTTTTTTTCCTGAGTAAAAAAACTTGATATTAGCCTATTTTTTTATCTTGACTTTTTTATTTTTATATGTTACATTCAAAATGTAGCGTGTATCTGTAGCTCAGCTGGATAGAGCAACTCCCTCCTAAGGAGTAGGTCATGAGTTCAACTCTCGTCAGGTACACCATACATGTTTATAACTTATCATAACTTTACTAAACCTTAGTTTTAAATAGTTTATGATATTTAAACTTATATAGATTTATATAAAATTGCATAGTGATAGTACACGAGTAGTACACAAATAATATTAAAAGAGGTAGATTGAATCTACCTCTTTTACATTATTTTATCTATAATCTCTCTCATTTTTTTTATATGATTAAACTCAGTTCCACAACATCCGCCAACTATGCTCACCGCATTGTCATC
>NZ_DBGBQB010000016.1:0-2033 GCF_048470075.1 Cetobacterium sp.
ACCTATCCTCTATTATCTGTGAAAAAATAGAGGAGCTTGATATTTCAAAAGCTTTTCCTAAAGTAAAAGACAATAAAATATATATCCACAGTATATTCAGTTCCTCTATCTCTAAAATATATAAAACTGAAAATACCATAAATTGTATAAAATCTGTTGTAATCATTATATACTTTTTATTTAAACTCTCCAGATAGTTACCTAAAATTGGGCTTAACATAAACGCTGGTAGAGATGTCAATGCCATAAATGTTCCTAAAGCTGATGCTGACCCTGTTTTTTCCAATATAAAAATAGGTAGTGCTATCCTTAAAACTCCAACTCCAAAATAGGAGGTAACTCTACCAATTAAAAAATAAAATAGATTTCCCATGTCTACCCCTTTAAAATAATATTATTTTAGACACTATCTCTTTTTATTCTCTTTTTCAAATTCATTTAATCAATTCACTATTTATATTCTTTATATATAAATAAAAAATGCAGATGCTATGATTGATTTTAAATTTATTTTTTACAATAAAAAAGCAGCCAAAAATCTGACTGCTTTAAATCTATAAAACTTATCTATAGTTATGACTATTGTTTCTCCATCTGTTTTTTAGCATAAGTTACATATAGTATAGCTCCAATAGCAACTCCTATCATTATAAAAAATATTTTTTCATAAGATGATTGAGTCAATAACCATATTGAAAGAATTATGGCTGCTATTGGTACAACTGGACCTAAAGGTATTCTATATAATGCCTTTAATTTTTTCTTTCTAAAAACAAGAACAGATCCCGCTGTGGATATAAACTCAATCAATCTAGCTATAACTGTAAGACTGGCTAAAAATATAAAGTTTCCATAGAGAGCTAATCCTATTGTTATTGCAGTTGTTAGTAAAATTGCAAAACCTGCAGTTCCAAATCTTCCTTTTTTATTGAATATCTCTGGAACGTATTTGCTGTCGGCTAAAGCTTGAATCGATCTTGGTGCAATAAAGGATAGAGCGATAGTTATACCACCTATTGAAACTAGTGTGGCTATTGTTATAAATAAAAAACCTGATTTCCCAAATATAACTGCCGTTGCTGAAGCTATTGGAACAGATGTTGTTCCCAATTTAGGTCCCAATAGTCCAATACAAATTACCATAATTAACAGATAAAAAATTGAACAAAATATCATAACCCAGATTATAGCTTTAGGTAGGTTTTTTGTTGGATTTTGCATATCCTCTGCCGCAACTGCCAATAGGTCAAACCCCGTAAAAGCGTAGAATATAACCAGTGTTGCCACTCCTAAATTTCCAGTGGAAAGCCCTAACTCTATTTTTGGAATCAATGGCAGAAAATCTGAACCTTTTATGAAAAATATTCCTACAAAAATAAAAAATAGTAAAGGTAACAGTTTACTAACTGTAATTAGGTTATTTAATATTTTTGAAAATTTAACTCCTAAATAGTTCAAAACTCCTAAAAAAATTCCAATAGCTATAACGAACATCTTATTATAAAAAGGATCCACAGCTTGGGGATATATTCCCCCAAAAGCTGTTAAAAACCCTTGAATCTCTGCTGACCAGCTTACAATTCCAATAAACCATGCAAAAATTCCAATTTCAAATCCTACAAAATTTCCATAAGCCTCTTTTGCATACACAAAAGAGGATCCATTTTTATCAAATATACTCGCAGTTTCAGCAAAGCAAAGAGCAAGAAATAATGCTAGAACTGCATTTATTAAAATTACTATTAAGCTGGCCACTCCTACATCAGCATAGGCCTTATTTGGTAAAAGAAATATTCCTGATCCTATTATTGAATTTACTCCTAAAAAGAAAATACTCCAAAAACCAAGTTTATCACTCGTCAAATCCTCCATAAGTACACCTCTTTTTTACTTATTTTTTCAATAATCTTTTTTCTGTGTGAGTGTATCCTGCCACATGGTCCTCTGTTTTCTTTATCTCTTTTTTCTCTGTCATATGTTTATCTAGGTACTCTATTGATTCTCTCATATCCTGAAGTAATAATGACATCTGT
>NZ_DBGBQB010000017.1:0-2425 GCF_048470075.1 Cetobacterium sp.
CCTCATCATATAAATCTATTATTATCTTATTTTCTCTTTCTTCTATTCGCGTTAATTCTTTTCTTAAGTTCGTTATTCTAGCTTCTTGCGTTTTCTTTTCAAGACCTAAAGATTTTATAGCTTCTCTCATAGGCTCATACATATCCTCTTCTTTTATAATTTCCCATAACATTCTTCTAATAAAATTAGTAATCTCTGCATTAAACCACACTTAAAAATCTACGATAAAAAACAAAAAAGAGCACACATGCGATATAAAGTCTCTAAAGATTCTTTAAATCCAACTTGCTCTTTTTTGAAATCAGTCTTGATTTTAGTGAATAAAAATATAAACTTCAGCAACGTAATCTAATTATAAAAGATTAGAATATAAATCCACAATAATTTTTTTTATTTTTTTTGACCTTCTTATTTTCATTTTAAAATCTTTTAAAAAGTCTTTTGATATAAAAATACTCCTAGTATAGGTTAACTCCTTCAAATCTTAATTAAATTATACATTATAATTTTCAAAAAATAGAAAAGAGTTGGCTTCCGACTTCCAACTCTTCCTACAATGTTAAATCAACATTAACTTATATTCGTTTATATCTAAATTATACATAAGTTCAATAAATTCGTCGAGATATCCATTAATACATATACACTAGAACTTAACATTCATAGCTGCATAAGCAAATGGTTGCCATCTCCAATCTTTTGCTCTTGGTTCTTCTGTTATATCCCAGTTTCTATACTCTGCTCCTATTCCTGTTTTTACATCTACATTCTCTGTTAAGCTATAAGTATATCCTAAATCAATTAAAGAACGTAAATCGTAAGCTCTTCTATAAGTTGATACTGTCCCATCTGGATTTACTTCAATAATTCTCTTATATTGGTTAAATTTATATGGATCATAACCAATTTCTAAATCTAAATTTAGATTTGATTTTTCTGTTTCATATAGTGCAAATGATTTTCTTAAATATAACTCAACTTCTAAGTTAAATTCTTTATCTTTTTTCGTATTATTTGCAAGACCTAATATATCACTATTATGCATATCATAATTTAAATAATAATTATTTTCCCATGTTAATCCTAATGGTAAATTTCCTGTTAAATATGCATCTACTCCAAGTCTATTATAATAATATCTATGATTTGGCTTTACTCTACGTGCCACTTTAGGAGCTAGTATAACTTTATCAACTAATCCACCTTCATTCGTATATGCGTTATATCTTAACTGGTACTCATATCTTTCTTCATTTTTCTCTGTATCTCTATATTCTATTCTTGATGTAAACATATCATTATGTTTATAGTATCCTCTTAATCTTGTATCTGTACCATGCTTTTTATTCTCGTACTTTATTTCATCATTCTTTTCTAAATCATTATAATCTCTAATTCTACCATCTAATTTAAAGTTCTCTGTTACTTGAATTCCAAATGTTGTTTGAAGTCTAGAATAGTTATTTTGCCCTCTATTCCATTTATCTTCTTCTAATGGATTAAACCCTATTTTGTCACCATGACCTTCTGTATTTCCATAAGCCTTATATTCTAAACCAACATATCCACTTGGTCTAAAAGCTTCCTCAACCACAACTTGCTCAACTACTGGTTCTGCAATTATAACCTCTTCAACTACTGGTGCAACCACTTCCTCTTTTGCCTGAGCTACTGCCCCCACAGCTAGTAAGGCTCCTAAAATTAATGATAATTTTTTCATTTAAAATCCCTCCTTAAAATAAAGTTCTATATTTCAAAATAACAAATTTTTTTATAAATCCGCAACAAAAAAAATAAAAAATAGAGAAGAATTTAACGGTTAATTCTTCTCTATTCTTCTATCCTCGTTTTTTAAAAATCGAGAAATATGAAAAAGTTAGCATATTTATGTTACTACTAACTTTTTTAAATCCGCAATAAAAAATTAAAATTTTCTTATTCCATTTGTATAGATTATTTTTTCCATATTTTTATTTGAATCATAATGTACTTGGACCTCACCGTTTAATTTCCCTTTAACAAAATTTCCTTCAATAATCCTTTTAGGATTATCTAAATATAATTTTCCTTCACCTTCAGGTAGTCCATTATTAAAAAGACCACTATATAAAAGCTCTCCTGACAAGGTATATTTTTTTCCAAGTCCATGATACTTATTATTTTTAAATTCTCCTTCATAAGCTATTTTCCCGTTAGGATAATATTCTATTCCATATTTTTCACAAAGATTATTTACAAAAAAACCTTCATAAGAAATATTTCCATTTGTATAAAACAACATTCCCATTCCATGCCATTTATTATTCTCTAAATGACCTCTATAAATAAGCATTTCATTTTCAAAAACTTCTACAATCTCTTTTTTCATTTTATATCTCCTTTAATTATAAAGATAAAAATTTACAACATCTTTTATATTTACTCG
>NZ_DBGBQB010000018.1:0-9774 GCF_048470075.1 Cetobacterium sp.
CTTTTAGAACTTCACATATTTATTTATCATTATTTACCAATTAAAACTTTTTTTCCTTGCTTTTAAAAAAATTTTAATATAAATAGGAGAACTCTTGACTTTTTATTGTTTTTATTATATTATTTCTATATAAAATAAATAATAACAATGGCAAAGTAAGGGAAACCTTATGACGCAAAACTATAGGGTCTTTAAAATGACAGCCAGTTGCACTTTTTTAGTGTGACTGGTTTTTTTTATCTTATAGAGGGAGGGAATATGAAAAAAATTTTAGTTTTTAGTTTTTTACTTGGAATAGGTTCATTGAGCTATTCAAACGTAAGTTCATCTGGTAATAATGAAGCTACTATGGATATTACAGCAACTATTATTAAACCTTTAACTGTGCAATCTAATGGACCTTTGAACTTTGGATCACTTCTACCAGGAGTTATAGGTACAGCACGTTCGAGTTTTACGTTAAGTGGAGAAGAGAATGCTAGAGTAAAGATTACTTTTGATGGTTTAGAAGCGCAGGAGGACAATTTTGAAATTCCTATAACTTCAACATCAAATAGTGATAGTTCTTTCATGGTTTATTTTAATTGTACTGATGATTCTGGTAAAAAAATAAATCAAGGAAATAAGTTTGTTAATTTAAAACCTAATGGAAAATTAAATCTACACATAGCTGCTTCAGCTACTCCTGAAACTGACCAAGCTCCTGGAAATTATACTGGTAGTATTAAAATGAGAGCTATCTATGAATAAAAAAAAATCCCTATACATTCTTAATGTATAAGGATTTTTTTATTTATTTTTTCTTATCTCCTCTATAACCTCTAATAAAAACTTTTTACACTGCTCATTTTTTATTATGTAATAAACTTCATGAAACTCTGGTGATGGAAACTCCAATAAAAGAATGTTCATAGCCATTCTATCTCTATAGATATCAGATCTATTTAGACTACGTTCAACTCTTCTTAAACTTTCCTCATCCTCTGCCAAAACATTATCTACAACTGTATTAGCGTTCTTTATTAAAATCTCTAAATTTGTAAGTCTATCTCTTCTATTTCTAACTTTATTTTTTTCATAGAATGTTTTTCCTTTATTTAACTCTTTTAAAAGTCCAAATAAATTTAGTGTTGGGTCTTTCTCTAAAATATTTAATATTTTTCCATATATTATATTACTCTCTTTATCCTCAGGTCTTTGTTCTTTTAAATTTTTTATATATTTTCTTGAAATTTTAGTTAATATATCATTCATTTGATATGCCTCCATAATATTTTCTTAGATATATAGTATAACACACTTTATAGAATATATAAATAACTTATAGATAATATTGCAATTGTATGTTATTCGTAGTATATAATACTATACCATATTAACTATGACTAACGAGGAGGAATATATGTATCATACGATTATAATTGGTGGAGGAGCTGGTGGACTCACAGTCTCTATTGGTCTAGCTTCTGCTGGAAAAAAAATTCTTTTAATTGAAAAGGATCATCTAGGGGGCGAATGTACATGGGGAGGATGTATACCCTCTAAAAGCTTTATCTCAGCCTCTAAAATAACTTCAACTTTAAATGATGCTCTGGATATGGTAACAAAAAATATACACGCTGTTGGAGACAACGAACTCCCTCATATTTCTAATTTTAAAAATATAGATTTTGTAAAAGGCAAAGCAACCTTTATAGATAAAAATACTGTTTCAGTCAATGGAAATCTATATATAGGAAAATATATTGTTATTGCTACAGGAAGTTCCCCCTTTATTCCCAATATAAAAGGGTTGGAGAAGGTGGACTATTTAGCCAACCATAATTTCTTTTATGAGAAAGAAAACTATAAAAAAATTACTTTAATCGGAGCTGGAGTAATCTCTTTAGAATTAGCTTTTCCATTAAAAAAACTAGGTGTAGATGTCACTATTTTAGAGAGATCCAACATTTTTCTACCCATGATGGAAGATGAAGTGAGAGATTTTTATCTGAAAAAATTAAAAGATGCTGGTATTAATTTAGTTTTAAACTGTGTATCTATGGAGATTGAAACTATAGACAATAATATTCTAATAAAGACTAACAATGGAGAGTTTTTAAGTGAAAAAATATTTATATCTGCTGGAAGGGTTCCTAATATCCAAGATTTAAATTTAGAGAATACCGATATTAAATATGATTCAAAGGGTATTGATGTTGATGAGTTTATGAGAACTACTTCAAAAAATATATTTGCTATTGGTGATATAGCATCATCTTTTAAATTTTCCCATGTTGCAGGGTATCAAGGAGAGATTGTTATAAGAAATATACTTTTCCCCTATTTTATGAAAAAAGTTGATTACTCCCATATTCCTTGGACACTTTTTGGGGATATTGAAGTTTCAAAAGTTGGTTTAGATGAGGAGAGTGCCAATAAAAAATATAAAAAAATCTATACATATACTTTAGATTTAAATAATGAAAGAAGCCTGATCACATTTGAAAAAGCTTTTTTCTTAAAAATTGTTTGTGATGATAAATTTAATATTGTTGGAGCTACCTGTATTGGTGAACGTGCTGGTGAAATTATAGGCTTTTTACAACTGATGATTGGAAATAAAATTAAATTTTATAAAATTTTAAAGTCTATTCAAGCATATCCAACCTATACATACTATATTAGAAACCTAGCAAAAAAAGCTTATATAGATTATTTAAAAAGTTTTTTACCATAGAATATATGATACTTTATTTAAAAAAGGCGTCAAAAAAAAGACTTTTGACGCCAAATTAAATATTTTTCAATGAGACTATCTATTCAAAAAAGATTTTTTTACATTGTCTAATCTATCTTTATTTATAATTAAGTCCAATCCCAATAATGCTAAAGCTTTTCCCCCTAATATTACAGCCTCATCACCTTTTAGTGAACTAGCAGCCTCTGCAAATTCGTGTGTATGCCCCGAAACATCACAATCACAAATTTTTATATTTGGATGAATTGTCGGTATCACATGGCTCACATTTCCCACATCTGTTGAACCCATCCCTTTTTTTGAATCTACACAAACATCCACCCCTAACTTTTGCATAGTTTCCACATATAGTTCATCAAAATATCTTGTTGGTATAAGATTATCCACTCTATTTTGAAAACTTGAAATCTTTGCTGTACATCCTGTCATAAGAGCTGCTCCCTGAGCTATTGATTCCACCTTTGAGGTAACCTCATCACACCCCTCTTTTGTTGAAGACCTTATATAGAATCTAGCCTTTGTATAATCTGGAATTATATTTGGAGCATCACCACCATGAGTTATTATTCCATGAATTTTAACATCTGGTTTTACATGCTGTCTCAATGTTGCAATCCCATTAAAAAAATGTAGTAGTGCATCTAAAGCATTTTTTCCATTTTCTGGAGATCCGGCAGCATGAGATGATTTACCGAAGAATTCAAAATCCAACGGATTTACTGCTAAACTTTTTTTAGTTATTGAATGTTCACTACTTGGATGTATTATCATTGCTACATCCACATTATCAAATAGATTCTCTCTAACAAATGAACCTTTTGAACTTCCATTTTCTCCACCCTCCTCTGAAGGGCATCCATAGACAATAATCTCACCCGGTATACTATCAAAAAGTTCTGCTAATGCAACTGCTCCAGCTACACTTATAGCTCCTATAATATTGTGACCACAAGCATGACCCAAATTTGGTAATGCATCGTACTCTGCCAAAAAAGCTATTTTTGGGAACTCCCCATGCTTGGATTTTTTTCGAGCTATAAATCCTGTTTTATGACCTGCCACATCTCTTTTTATATCAAAATCTCTATCCTCTAAAAATTTTGTCAATAAATCTGAAGCAAAATACTCCTCATTTCCTATCTCTGGATTTTTATGTATTCTTTGACTAATATCTATAAAATTCTCTCTATTATTATCTAAAAAATTTATAACTCTACTTTCCATTATTTCCTCCCAATTTTTTATTTCAATCCTATATGATTTTAGAATACAGCTATTGATGACCCTTTATAATAATCATCTATAATTTTTTTATTTTCAGCAGTTTGATAAACCTCTAATACTCTTCTTATCTCAGGTTTATTTTGATTATCCTCTCTTGATGCAATTATATTAAAATATGGTTTTAATCTTTCATTTTTATAATCTTCAATGAAAATTGAGTCTGCTAAAGGTGAATATCCTGCTTGTACAGCAACTCCATTATTTATAGCAGCTATATCTACATCCTCTATTGATCTTGGTATTTGAGTTGCTACCAGTTCAACAACCTTTAACTCTTTAGGATTTTCTATAATATCTTTAACTCTTGGAAAAGCTCCTGCATCTTTATTTAAACCAATAAGACCCGCATCTTGAAGTAAAAGTAAAGCTCTTCCACCATTTGAACTATCATTTGGAATGGCAATTGTTGCCCCATTTTTTAACTCAGATAGATCAGTTAATTTTTTAGAATAGATTCCCATAGGAGCTAATACTGTATATCCTAAATTAACTATTGATAATTTATGTTCCTTTTTAAAATTATCAAAATATATCTCAGTTTGAAATGCATTTATATCTATCTCCTTATCTTGAAGTGCCAAATTTGGTCTTATATAGTCTGCAAAATTTATAAATTTTAACTCTATATTCTCTTTTGCAAGTTGATCTCTCACGTTTTCCCAAATTACATTTTCATCCCCATTTATTCCTAACTTTACCACTTTTTTATCCTTATTCTCAGAGTTATCTGACGAATTTCCACACCCTAAAAATATCACTGCTGATAAAACTAAAAACACCACTACCTTTAAAACTCTTAATATCCTCATAATTCTTTCCTCCCTAAAGTTCCAATTTTTTATTTTTAATGTTTTATTTTTTTTAATATCTTTTCTCCTGACCACTGTATAAAAGTTATTAAAGTAACTAAAATTATAATTGTTATTACCATAATATCTGTTTTAAAATGTTGATATCCATACCTGATTGCAAAATCTCCAAGTCCTCCTCCACCAACTGTTCCTGCCACTGCTGAAAACCCAATCAAACTAACAGTAGTTATAATAAGCGCATATATTATTTCTGGTAAAGCTTCCCTTAACAATACCCTATAAATTATTTCAAAAGGTGAGGATCCCATAGCATAAGCAGCTTCTATAACTCCTGAATCAACGCTAAGTAGTGCCGATTCTATCTGTCTAGCAACAAATGGAGCTGATCCAAATATAAGAGGAACTATTGCTCCTTTTAATCCAATTGTTGTTCCCATAAAAAATCTTGTTACAGGAATTAAAGCAGCTAATAGAATTACAAACGGTATTGATCTAAAAATATTTATAATTTTTCCCAAGATACTATTAATCAGATTATTTTCTAAGATTCCTCCCTTTCTAGTTATTACTAAAACTATTCCCATAATTGTTCCAATCAATGTTGAAATTGTCCCTGCTATAGCGACCATTATAAGTGTTTCTCCCATGGCACGAACCATCTCATCTTGATATTTTATGACATTTTCAAAATAACTATATAAGTTTTTTTCCATCTTTTAAAACCTCCGTATATATTCTATTTTTATTTAAGTACTCTATTGTATCTATAATATTTCCCTCACTTCCACCTAGCTTTATTATCAAGTTACCTATTGGAGTTTCCTTTATAATCTCTATATTTCCAAATAAAATACTGGCTTCTACATTGTAATCTCTAGAAATTTTTGATATATAGGCTTCCTCTGTACTGCTTCCCACATAAGCTAACTTTACTATTTTTTCCTCTGGTTTAACCACTATATTTTCCAAATAGTTATTAATTTTTTCTGTGTTAAAAATAGATGATAAAAATCTCTTTGTTATTGGGGCTTGAGGTCTAGAAAAGATATCAATTACATCTCCCTCTTCTTTTATAAATCCATCCTCCATAACGACTATACTATCACATATCTCTTTTATAACTTCCATTTGATGAGTAATAAGAACTATTGTTACACCTAGCTCCTTATTGATTTTTTTTAATAGCTTTAAAATAGAAACAGTTGTTTCAGGATCCAGTGCAGAAGTTGCTTCATCGCATAAAATAAGATTTGGTCTATTTGCTAATGCTCTCGCTATTCCAACTCTTTGTTTTTGTCCTCCACTCAACTGAGATGGATAGCTATATTTTTTATCCTTTAATCCGACTAAATCTAAAAGCTCATCAACTCTCTCTTCTATCTCTTTTTTAGAAAGTCCGCTTCCTTTTAGTGGATAAGCTATATTTTTAGCCACATTTCTACTTCTCATAAGATTAAAATGTTGAAATATCATACCTATTTTTTTTCTAGTTTCTCTTAAATCCTTAGAATCCAATTTATTTAAGTTGATACCATCAATTATAACTTCCCCAGAACTTGGAACTTCCAAAAGGTTTATACATCTTAATAGTGTGCTTTTTCCTGCTCCAGAATAACCTATTATTCCAGTTATTTCTCCTTTTTTAAAATCAAAAGATAACTCTTTTAAAGCTTCAATATTCTGTCCCTTATTTTCATAAGTTTTAATAATATTTTTTAGTTGTATCATTCTAATCCTCCCTATCTCATAAGTCTAAAAAATAAAAAAAGCTTGAGATTTAAAATCCCAAGCTTTATCTTAACAACTTTATTCCTTGGGAGCTCTCTCATTTGGTAAAGCAAAAATGAGTTCGTCCCAAAATTAAAAACTAATTTTTGGTTCCAACTCCCATAGGCATCATCATATTCATCATTGTAGTTTTTGATATTAAATTGTATGTCATCTAAACCACTCCCATAAATTATTTTTAAGTATACTAACACATCAAAACTCTTATGTCAAATTAATTTTTATTTTTTTCCTCTTTAATCTCTATATATTTTATTATTTTAGCTGGATTTCCTCCTATTACAACATTATCTGGAAAACTTTTCGTTACAACAGAACCTGCTGCAACAACAACATTATCTCCTAAAGTCACCCCTGGTGCTATAACTGATCTTCCACCTATCCAAACATTATTTCCAATTTTTACTGGCTTTCCATACTCTTTTCCTGAATTTCTCTCTTTAGGGTCTAGGGGATGCGTTGCGGAATAAATATGTACCCCTGGTGCTAACATTGCATTATCTCCAATTATAATTGGACAGATATCTAAAAGTAGGCAGTCATAGTTTGAATAAAAGTTTTCCCCTATTTCAATATTATATCCATACTCCACTCTAAAATTTGACTCAATATGTAACTTATCACCTGTTTTCCCTAAAAAATTTTGAATCATTTTTTTTCTTAAATCATAGTTTGTATCATCTGTCAAATTATACTCTTTACAAAATATTTTTGCAGCTTCTCTATCTTTTACTAGTTGCTCATCACTTGGATCATACATCTCTCCACTTATCATCTTTTCTCTTTCTTTCTCCATATCTCTCCCCTTTTGTTATAATCTATGATGCCTTAAAATATTTAACCTCATCGACTATAGTATCATATTTTTTTATCTTTAATCCATCTATAACGCTCTCATAGTATTTCTTTACCTCTTCCCATTTATAGTATGGTTTTATATCGCTATCTAGTGGGAAGCTAATCTCTTTCTCATTATAAAGCATTTTTACTAAGATATCATTTTTATCATTTTTATAAAAAATCCACTGAATATTAGCACCCATTGGCGAAACTTCATAGTCTTTCCAGATATTTTCCACACTGTTTAAGTCATCAGTTTGTTTTGAAGCAAAGTCAATTTTTAATAAACTTGCAAAAGGAACAACTGTTTCAGCGTGAGCAAATCTTAAATTAGCTGCTATACTTTGGTCTTTAATAGCTTTTTCTGTAGTTGATAAAAAATCCTCTAAAAGAGCAAAAGAGATATCTGTTGGTAAATTTTGTCCCACATTACTAGGTCCTTTTTCTAAATACATAGATAAGTTCTTATTGGCCCAAAAATATTTTAACTCATCCTCTGTAAAATATTTTTTTAATCCTACATCTTTACTTATATCATATTGATTTGTATATAATCCATAGAGATCTGTAGTAAATTTCAAACTTTCCTTAGGATTCATCACACTCTTATTTTTAAAGATTTTATTAGTTATTTCAATATAAATTTCACTTCTTTTTTGAAACTTATTCAACAGTGTTTTCCAATCTCCACTTTCTTTAAACTCTATATACTCTAAGTTTAAATCAAAAAATCTTAAGATAGGATCTACATCCCCATTTATCTTTGTTTCTATGCTGTCCTTTAGAGTATTTTGTTTAAATGTTTCTAAAAAATTTTCCATGCTTTGCTGGGTTCTTTTCACATGTGTTGCCACAGCAAAAATTTTTCTATTTTTCTCAAAAACTTGAGGATAATTTTCAAACATTCTTTTTCCAATTCCAAATTCCATATCTTTCCCAATTTGAGATAAAAGTCCATAGTTTTCTTTCTCATAATTTTTTAAACTCAATATATCTACTAAAAGTTTTTCTCCTAAAGGTGTTAACTCATTTTTCTCCTTAGCTTTTGTCAATATACCAATAATTTTGTCAATAGATTTAGAACTACTCAAATATCTTGCTCCGTGTCTTCCCAAATGATTGATATAAAATGGTGAAAATCCATCTGGTGCTTCAGTATATTTTTCATTCACCTTTACATAAAGAGACTGGCTTCCTAAAAAATTATTATCCTGTGCAAAACTAGCTAAACATATCAATAAGAATATAAACAACAATTTTATTTTTCTCATTTCAACCCTCCATAATTTAAAATTTATTGATTAACTATTCAACATCTTTACACTTTTTCTTTTTAAAAATTCAAAATCTATTTTTTGAACTTTGGGAATGACCTCTTTATTTAGGAGTTTTACAATACTTTCAGCTGCTAACTCTCCAGTTAAACTGTTAAAAAATTTTATAGTTGTAAGAGGCGGGGAGATCAATTCTGATATTTTATATCCACCAAATCCGACTACTGATATCTCTTCAGGAATTTTTATATCCAATCTATTCAAGGCTTTAATAGCACCAAAAGCCATATTGTCTGTTGCACACACTATACATGTAGGTTTTCTGTTTTTCAAATAATCAAAAACAAGGTGCTCTGTGGTTTCTAAAGTAAAATTACTCATAATTATGTCCACTTTTATTCCATTTTTAAAAAATTCATTTAACACTGCATCTTTTCTCACAGATCCTACCAAGATATCTTTTTCATCTACACTTACATATAAAATATCTTTATGACCACACTTAGATATATACTCTCCCATAAGTTTACCAGCTTCTTCCTCATCATTAACTATGGAGTAAGTCTCTTCACAAATTTGGCCAATAAAGAGCACTGGAACCCTACTTCTATTTACGAATTCTCTATGCTTTTTAGTAATCTCAGTAGCGATTAAAATTATTCCCTCCACATTCAATCTGGATAGGTTTTCTAAATTTGATATCTCCAATGATACGCTATGATTTGTATTTATTATCAGTGGAACATAACCTAACTCTCTTAATTTGTTATCCAATTTCATCAAGATGGTAGATGTGATTGTAGAGTCTAAACATGGAACAATCACTCCTATAAATCGGTTGTTTTTAGCTTTTATTCCTCTGGCAAAAACATTGGGTTCATAGTTATTTTCAGCAATAATTTTTTCTATTTTTCCTCTTACATTTTCGCTCACATATCCATTGTTAAAAAATCTAGATACTGTACTTTTACCAACTCCTGAAAGTTCAGCTATCTCCTTTATTGTTAATTTCTTTTTCATTTTATCCCACCTATTT
>NZ_DBGBQB010000019.1:0-4816 GCF_048470075.1 Cetobacterium sp.
TAGGAGAACAACCATTAAAAACCTATTTTTTAACCTATTAATCCTATTTTTATAAAAAATATCTCACTTTTTCATTGGTTTCTATTGGAATACAAATTGCTTATATTTAAATAGAACTTAAATTTAAATTGACGGGAGGAGTTATGAGATACAATTTTGATGAATCAATCAACAGACAAAATAACCATTCAGCAAAATGGGAGGAGATGGATAAAAAGTTTATTTCAAATAATTTATGGCCAATGTGGATAGCTGATATGGATTTAAAAACAGCTCCAGAGATTATCGACGCTATGAGAGCAAAGGTTGAAGAGGGAATTTTTGGATATGTCTATAGACCTGATTCCTATTATGAGAGTGCTGCTAAGTGGTCCCAAAGACGATTCAACTATAAAATAGACCCTAAAACTCTTATAAATAGCCCAGGGGTAGTTCCAACTCTCTCTATACTTATTAGACAATTGACTAAAAAACAGGATTCCATTTTAATTCAATCTCCTGTTTACTATCCTTTTGCTTGTGTTATAAAAGATAATGATCGAAAGTTGATTGAAAATAATCTAATCCAAGATGAAAAGGGTTACTACACTATCGATTTTAATGATTTTGAAAATAAAATAATAAAAAATAATGTTAAGTTATTCATACTTTGTAGTCCTCATAACCCTATTGGAAGAGTTTGGAAAAAAGAGGAGCTTGAAAAAATCTCCAATATCTGTCTTAAACATAAGGTTAGAGTTATTTCAGATGAGATTTGGAGAGACATTATAATGCCTGGTTTTAGCCATATCCCAACTGCTTCTCTAAGTAAAGAGATAGAAAAAAATACAATAACATGTTTTTCTCCAACAAAAACTTTTAATCTTGCTGGGCTTCAATCCTCTTTTGTAGCCTTTCCCATTGAGAATGAGTGGAAAAATTTTGATACTGAGCTTGGAATTCTTGATATTAAGAGAAATAATCCTTTCAGTCTGGTGGCTTTTGAAACCGCTTACACAAAGTGTGATAGCTGGGTTGATCAATTAAACCTCTATCTAAATGATAATATGGAATATGTTATTAACTTTCTTAAAGAGAATATTCCTCAGATTAAAACCATAAAACCTGAGGGTACCTATCTGATGTGGTTAGATTTTTCAGCTCTAAATATGTCTAAAGAGGAACTTTCAAAATTTTTACAAGAAAAAGCTAAGGTTGCTCTTGATGATGGTTTTTGGTTTGGAGAAAATGGTATTGGATTTGAGAGAATAAATATAGCATGTCCTAGATATATGCTTGAAATAGGTCTTCATAGAATAAAAGAAGCTGTTAATAATATCTAAATTATGGAGGGTGTTTATGAAAATTGAAAGAGAAAAAAAATATGGTGCCATTGCGTTTTTACCTTTATTTATATTTTTAGCACTTTATATTGGAAGTGGATTGATTTTTACTTATTTAGGTGTAGATGGAGCTTTTAAAAAATTCCCAAGACATGTTGCTCTTCTAATTGGAATTGTTTTTGCCATGCTTATGAATAGAGGTCTAAAACTTGATAAAAAAATAGAGATATTTAGTGAAAATGCTGGAAATCCAGGTGTTATTTTAATAGGTCTTATCTATCTTTTAGCAGGAGGATTTCAAGGAGCTGCTAAAGCCATGGGTGGCGTAGATTCTGTTGTAAACTTAGGTCTTACTTTTATTCCAAGCATGTTTTTAATCTCTGGTATATTTTTAATGGCTGCTATTATATCCACAGCTATTGGAACATCTATGGGAACTATCGCAGCTATGGCTCCAATTGCCATTGGTGTGGCACAAGCAGCTAGTTTAAATATTCCTCTAGCTTGTAGTGCCGTTATTGGTGGTGCATACTTTGGTGACAATCTATCTATGATTTCTGATACCACTATTTCCGCTGCAAAAGGGGTTGGTTCTGAAATGAAAGATAAATTTGAAATGAACTTTTTAATCGCATTACCTGCGGCAATTTTTGCATGTGTTGTCTATGGAATTTTAGGGGGAGTTGGAAATATAGATGGAGAAAAAACATACCATTTAATAAGAGTTGTTCCATATATTGTTGTTTTAATTAGTGCACTTATGGGATTTAATGTTGCAGGTGTTTTATTTATTGGGATTCTTATGACTGGAGTAATAGGCTTTTTAGATGGTAGTATCAATTTCTTTCAATGGGTAGGGGCCATTGGAGAAGGTATGTCTGATATGTTCAGTATAACAATAGTGGCTATTTTAATCTCTGGTCTGATAGGTTTAATCAAATATTATGGTGGTGTAGATTGGTTAATTAATACTTTAACTTCAAAAATGAATCAAAGAAGAGATGCAGAGTATGGAATTAGTTTTTTATCTGGGTTATTATCGGCCGCTCTTGTTAATAACACAATTGCTATTATTATCACTGCCCCAATTGCTAAAGAGATTGGAAAGAAATATAATATTGCACCTAAAAGACTCGCTAGTTTAATCGATATATTTGCTTGTGCATTCTTAGCATTAACTCCTTATGATGGAGGAATCCTTATTATAACTGGACTTGTAGATATCTCTCCTTTAGCAGTTTTAAAATATTCATTCTATATCTTTGCACTAATTATAACAACATGTATTACTATTCAATTTGGATTGTTAAGAACAAAAGAGGAAAAAATTAATAAGATTATTGAAAATAAAGACCAAGAATTGGAGTCTAGTGAACAGATTTAAGTATTAAGCTAAACCGAAGGAGGATTTATGAAAGATATTGAAAAAAAGAGTATTGGGACTATTGCCATACATGGAGGTCAAGAAAAAAATCCTTTTGGAGCATTGGCAACTCCTATATATCAAACTTCTACATTTATATTTGATTCAGTTGATCAAGGGGGAGCTAGATTTGCTGGAAAAGAGAATGGTTATATATATTCAAGACTTGGTAATCCAACTGTAGCTGTAGCCGAAAATAAAATTGCTCTCTTAGAGAAAGGGGAGTCCTGTGTGGGAACTTCATCTGGTATGGGAGCTATCTCTTCAACTCTATGGACTATATTAAAATCTGGAGATCATATTTTAGCGGATAAAGTTTTGTATGGATGTACTTTCGCTTTACTTAGTTATGGTTTAACGAAATTCGGAATCCAAGTGGAATTTATAGATATGAGCGACTTAAATATGGTTAAAAGTTCTTTAAAGGAAAATACTAAAGTTATCTATTTGGAAACTCCAGCTAATCCAGATTTAAAGGTATGTGATATCAACTTAATCTCTAGTATTTCCCATAGTTTTAATAATCAAATTCAAATTATAGTTGATAATACATTTGGAACTCCTTATTGTCAAAACCCTTTGACTTTAGGAGCTGATATTGTAGTTCATTCAGCAACTAAATATCTAAATGGGCATGGAGATGTCATAGCTGGATTTGTAGTTGGAAAAAAGGAAACTATAGATGATATTAGACTATTGGGGATTAAAGATATGACTGGAGCTGTCCTAAGTCCTCATGATGCAAGCCTTATTATTAGAGGTTTAAAAACTTTTGAGATTAGAATGAAAAAACACTGTGATAATGCTATAACTATTGCTAATTTTTTAAGCACTCACCCAAAAGTAAAAAAAGTTTATTATCCTGGTTTATCCACTCATCAAAATTTTGAAATTGCAAAAAAACAGATGAAAAATTTTGGTGGCATTGTATCTTTTGAATTAAAAGATGGTTTTGATGCTGGAAAAAAACTGCTAAACTGTTTAAATTTATGCTCCCTAGCAGTGAGTCTTGGTGATACTGAAACTCTAATTCAACATCCTGCTTCTATGACTCATTCATCCTATTCTAAAGAGGAACTTAAAAATGCAGGACTTTCTGAGGGGTTAGTTCGTTTATCTGTGGGTATTGAGGATGTTGAAGATATTATCGAAGATTTAAAAAAGGGACTTGATCTAATCTAAATATCAATAGGAAATAGTTATTAAGTTATTATTAGAATCAAAAGTTTCTACTCTCTATTGGACTAATAGTGACTTAATTAATGGAGGTTTATATGAAAATTTATAAAAATAAAATAGAGTTAAAAGATGAGATAGAAAAAACTTATAAAAAATATATTTCTGAATTTTATAATATACCTAATGAAATTAAAGATAAAAAAAATCCAGCGATTGATAGATCACCAGCAGAAAATCTAGCTTACCAAATCGGTTGGACAACTTTACTACTAAAATGGGAAAACGACTATAAATTAGGTGTTGAAGTTAAAACTCCTTCCGATAAATTTAAATGGAATGAGTTAGGGAAATTGTATCAATGGTTCACAAATGAATACGCACACCTACCCTTAGATGAACTTATAAATACTCTCAATAAAAATATAGAGGATATCTATGTAATGATTGATAGCATGACAGAGGATGAGCTATTTAAACCACATCAAAGAAAATGGGCAGATGAAGCTACAAAATCTGCAATTTGGGAAGTTTATAAATTTATTCATATAAATACAGTTGCACCATTTTCTACATTTAGAACTAAAATTAGAAAATGGAAGAAATTAGAGATGTAAAGCATTAAGCTATTTTTATTCTTAATTTAACTAACCTCATTTTAGATAAGAGTTAATTTTAAATAAAAGATATGATATACTTAAAGAAAAGGTACAATGAGGTGAAAAAAGATGGTTAAGAAAAAATTACCAGTAGGAATAGATGATTTTAAAGAGATAATAGAAAATAACTATTATTTTGTAGATAAATCTATGTTAATAAATGAATTACTAAATAAGAAATCCAAAGTGACATTACTACCGAGACCAAGAAGATTTGGAAAAACTTTAAATATGTC
>NZ_DBGBQB010000020.1:0-1921 GCF_048470075.1 Cetobacterium sp.
GTTTTTTTATTATTAATAACAAAATTTAAAAAGTCCGATTTCGGAAAAAAATTGATGAAAACTATGTTAGTATAAAATTTATTAGATTAAAAATTATAAAATTTTAATTCTTATAAAGAATTTATTTGAATGTAGGGAGAAGAATGAGAAGAAAAGAAGAGCTTTATGAAGATGATTTTTATGAAGATGAAGACGAGCTCCATCTAATGGATCTTGTTTTTACATTACTTAGAAGATGGAAATTAATAACGTTAATAGCAATACCAACATTTATTTTAGGTATTTTTTTTGCGATGACTAGACCAACAGTATATAAAGCTGAGTTAATTATGATGGTCTCTAATGGAATAAATTCTAGTGCTCGTTCATTAGATGGTGGAGAACTTTCTGTAAATCAAAAATTAGCAACAACTTATGCAGAAATAGCTAAAAGTAAAACTATTTTAAAAAATGTTATAAAAAAATATGATTTAGAAATAAATTTAAAAAAATTGCAAAATAATGTAACAGTTTTTCCAGTTGAAGATACAGAATTACTAAGATTGACATATAAAAATGGAGATCCTATTTTAGCAGCAGCAGTAGTAAATGAAATAGGACATGAGTTTATGTTAAAAGTTCGTGAAGTTATGAATTTTCAAAATATAAAAATTGTAGAGCCAGCAGAAGCTCCTAAAGAACCTTTACCTAAAAAACGTACATTAATAATTGGGATTTCATTTTTTATATCTCTTATTATAGGGTGTATGGTAGCTTTTATAGTTGAGTTTTTTTTCTGTAAATTACGTAAGACAAGTGATATAGAAAAAATTTTAGAAGCACCTATATTAGGAACAATTCCAGATTTTAACCTTTCTCTAATTGATGGAGGTAAAGATGAAAAATAAAACTAAAAGAAGGATATTTTTTAAAGATATTGATAATCATGAAATGAGTGAAGCATTAAGAGTTATTAGAACAAATTTACATTTTTTAAATGAAAAAGAGTTTGATCGTACAATTTTGATAACAAGTACGATACCTAAAGAGGGAAAAAGTATAATTGCATCTAATTATGCAATGAGTATAGCAATAACTGGAAAGAAAGTGCTGTTAATAGATTGTGATATTAGAAGACCTAGAGCTCATGAAAGTTTTGGTGTGTCTTTTAATAGAGGATTAGAATCTGTTCTTTCTGGTGAGATGAAAGTTGAAGATGTAATCTTGAGAGATGTAGAAAAAAATTTAGATATTCTTCCTACAAGAAATGTAACTCATAATGTAACAGAACTTTTTTTAGGGGATAAGATGAAAGCTCTTTTGCAAGAGTTAAAAGGAAAATACAATACATTGGTACTAGATACTCCACCTCTTATAATAGCAAGTGATGCAGCAATACTTTCTAAATACTGTGATGGTGTTGTATATATTGTAGCTTATGATCAAGTTGCAAAAAGAGAGTTGGAATTTGGAAAAACCATGTTAAATAATGCAAAGGCTAATATATATGGCTATGTTGTAAATAAAATTGATAAGAATGGATTGTCCTATGGGAATTATGGTTATTATAACAACAACTATTCATATTATAAAGATTACTATACTGAAGATGAATTAAATAATACATATCAAACAAAAAAAGGGTTTAAAGGTATTATTGAAAAACTAAAAACAAATTATAAAAGACAATTAAGTGGAGATCAAAAGGGAAAAAAATGGTAGATATTCATACGCATCTATTATTTGGAGTTGATGATGGTCCAAAAACATTAGAGGAATCTATTGAAATGATTAGAGATGCTATAAATATAGGATTTAATGAGTTTTATTTAACCTCTCACTATAATAAGGGAAGATTTTCGAATGAGAATTATGATAAAAATTACGAGATTTTGAAGACAAGATGTATGGAATTAAATTTAAAAGTTAAACTTCATAAGGG
>NZ_DBGBQB010000021.1:0-10160 GCF_048470075.1 Cetobacterium sp.
GATAAAAAAGTTTATAAGTTATTATAAACCCTATAAGAAACTGTTCTTTTTAGACTTATTAGCTGCTATTACCGTCTCTATCTGTGACTTAATCTATCCTATGTTAAGTAGAGTTGCAGTAAATAACTACATTCCAAATAGACATTATAAAAGCATTATAGCTTTAGCAGTTATCCTTTTGGTTATATATATTATTAAACTTCTTTGTAACTATTTTATGAACTATTGGGGACATGTAGTTGGAGTTAGAATGCAAGGTGATATGAGAAAAGATGTATATACAAAACTTCAAAATTTCCCTATTAAATATTTTGATAATACTCAAACGGGAAGCATTATGTCCAGAATTGTAAATGATCTTCAAGAGGTCTCAGAACTTGCACATCATGGTCCTGAGGATATTTTTATCTCTATAATTATGATTTTAGGTTCTTTTTTTCTACTTTTAAATATAAATGTACCTTTAACTCTTATTATTTTCTCAGTGATACCATTTATTGTGTGGTTCACTGTTGCTAGAAGACAAAAAATGGCTGACGCTTTTTTAGAAACACGTGAAAAAATAGGTAGTATTAATTCAACCTTACAGAATAGTATCAGTGGTATAAGAGTATCTAAAGCTTTTGTCAATAAGGAAGATGAACTGGAGAAATTTAAAAAAAGTAATGTGGAGTTTAAAAAAGCTCGTGAAGGAGCATATAAAGTTATGGCTGAATATGTTTCTGGTATGACTTTTCTTACTGATATGCTAGATTATCTTGTTTTAGTCTTTGGTGCTATATTCACTTATCAAGGAAGGATTAATTTTGGTGATTTTTTAGCTTATCTTTTATATATTAGAATTTTTAGTCAACCAATAAAAAGACTAGTAGGCTTTGTTGAACAGTATCAAAATGGTATGAGTGGTTTTAAACGTTTTAAAGAGATGCTGGATGAAGACATTGAGAAGGACTCTCCAAATGCTAAGGATCTATCAGATGTAAAGGGAGACATCACTTTTGAAAATATATGTTTTAGTCATGATGAAAAAACTATTTTAAAAGATTTTTCTATGGATATAAAAGCTGGGGAAACTTTAGCCCTTGTAGGTCCGTCTGGTGGAGGTAAAACAACTATTTGCAACTTGATTCCAAGATTCTATAATATTGATAGTGGAGATATAAAAATTGATTCTCAAAGTATATATGATTTCAAAATTGATTCTTTAAGAAAAAATATTGGTGTTGTTCAACAAGATCCGTTTCTTTTTACTGGAAGTATTAAGGAAAATTTAATAATAGGAAAACTTGATGCCACTGATGAGGAGATTATAGAAGCGGCAAAAAAAGCGAATATCCATGACTTTATAGAGACTTTACCAGATGGTTATAATACAGAGGTTGGAGAACGTGGTGTGAAACTTTCTGGAGGGCAGAAACAAAGAATTGCCATTGGTCGAATATTTTTAAAAAATCCCCCTATTTTAATTTTAGATGAGGCAACTTCAGCCCTAGATAATATTACAGAACAACTTATTCAAGAGTCTTTAGATGAACTTGCTAAAAATCGTACAACTATCATTGTTGCACATAGATTATCTACAATTAAAAATGCTGATACAATTGTTGTCATCACTGATGATGGTATTGTAGAAAAAGGAACACACGAAGAACTAATCAGCAATAAAGGATTCTATTACAATTTACATTTAGGGATTCTACAATAATTTACTTAGGAGAGTTTATGAAAAAAATTATTCAAAAATATTTCACACTATTTTTTATTTTTAATCTATTGCTTATAAGTAATATTACTTTTTGTGATAATGAGAGTGTCATTGTAGTGGCTCAGGGATCAAAACCCAAATCTTTAGATCCACATACCTTCAATGAATTTCCCACTTTGGGAATAACTGAACATATCTTTAATACTTTGGTTACCCTTGATGACAATGGTATCCCAAAACCTGAGCTGGCAAAAGATTTTACTTACCTATCTCCAACAGAGATACTATTTACAATTAGAGACAATGTTAAGTTTCACAATGGCGAAATTTTAACAGCTGATGATGTGGTATTCAGCTTAAAAAGAATGATGGAAAAACCTGGAAGTAGAGTTATTCTAAAAGATATTAAGAGTGTTCAAAAAACTACAGATAATAAAGTTTTAATAACTTTATATGAGCCTTCAGCTCCATTTTTAGCTAATTTGACACTTCCTATTGCAGCTATTATGAATAAAAAATATATTGAGGCAGGAAATAATATCGCTTTAAACCCCATGGGAACTGGCCCTTATATGGTTACAAGTTGGGGAGATGGAGATAAAATTATTATGAAAAGTTTTAAGGAGTATTTTAGAGGAACCCCTCAAAACGACGGTTTAATCTTTAAAATTATCACTGAAAACACAAGTCGTTTAGCAGCTTTAGAAACTGGTGAAGTGGATATAATATATGCTATCTCTCCCATTGATTTCCAAACTGTGGAAAAAAACCCTGAGTTAAATCTTTTACATAAAAGTACCACTACTACGGAGCTTATGGTTTTAAATGTAACAAAAGCTGGACTGGACAATAAAAATATTAGAAAAGCGATTCATATGGCTATTGATAAAAATGGAATTTTGGAAGCCATATTTTTAAATAGAGGATCTATTGCAACTTCACCTATAAATCCAAATATCTTTGGAAGTTATCAAAATTTAAAACCACTTGAAAACAATATAAAAATGGCCAAAGAGATTGTTTTTAATGAAACAAAGGGAAAGGGAGTTCCAACTTTAAAGATTTGGACAAGTGAAAATATTGTACGGGTTCAAATAGCACAGATTATACAGGCTAATTTAAAGGAGATTGGTATCAATTCAAATATAGAGATTGTGGAGTGGGGAACATTTTTGAAGAAAACTTCAGAGGGTGCTCATGATATTCTTTTAACTACATGGATTTTAGGAGTTAGTGATATTGACACTGTTGTAACTACTCTTTTTCATTCAAATTCAGTTGGTGCAGAGGGAAATCGTTCATTTTATAAGAATAAAAAGTTGGATAAAATCATTGATTTAGCCCATAGTACAACTGATACTGAAAAACGTAAAGAGTACTATAAAGAGGCCCAAGAGATAATTTTAGATGAAAACCCAATTGTGCCGCTAGTTTACAAAATTGATGGTATTGGAATCAGTAAAAAAATTCAAAATTTTGAATATAATAGAGCTAGTATGAGAAATTACTATGAGAATATGAAAAAAGTAGATGTTAAATAACATCTACTTTTTTGTTATCATCTCTATTAAATCTTTTACAGTTTCATGTAGGTATTGACCTTTTAAGTAATCCATTTTTACATCTTCATAGACAAATTTTTTTATCTCTTTTGGTCTTTCAACAAAAATGTCTCCACATACCTCATAATTTTCTGATAGAGGTACAATAAATGGAACTTTAAACTCCTCCACTTCCATCAGTGGTTTTAAGAATTTCTCTCCTCTGGCTTTAGTTATAATAGCCATATCAAAATTTGGATTTAATTCACAAAATCTTTTTAAAACAGTTACATTCAATTGAAAGTCCATGCACCAAGGTTCTCCTGAAACCAGAAACTTTATCTCTTTATCTATCTCTCTTACAGTTTCAATCTCCTCTTCAGTCATAACTATTCTTGAATAGTTTTTAGGTATTCTATCTCTTTCGCTTTTTATTCCAGTTCCCATAAATGCATCAAAATTCATACCTGCTGAATAAAGTGTTTTCATATCCATCTTAATTCACCTCATAAATTTTTATTTATTTAGTATCTTACAATTTTTATACTCATTTTTTTGACCTAATCTATATGTACATGTTCCTGATAAAACTTTACATTTTATTGACATATAGTCATCACTCATTATACCAATAGAGTTTTCACACTCAAGAGTGGGATATTTTTCAACCATCTCTTTTTTCTCTTCTACAGTTATATAGTATTTTTCCATTTTTTACTTCTCCTACCTTTTCATTTTATAATATTTATCCCTTAATAGGAAGTAGAAAGCTCCACTTAAAATATAGGCCATAGACATATAGTTTAAGGTATTTCTACCAAAATATTTTAGTCCTAATCCAACTAATAGTCCACCAGTTATAAAGGAAAGAATATTCATAGCATAGTATTTCATCTTCCATGTTATCTCTCTATTCCCTCTTAAATAATGTCCAATTACAACACCTAAATCTGTCACTGTTCCAGTCATATGGGTAGTTCTGATAACCATACCTCTATAACGAATAAATAGACCATTTTGTAATCCTAAAGAAAAAGCAAGAATAAATACGAATAATACATCTGTATATAGATACATCTCTAAAACTTTAAGCAGTATACCTATAAATATGAAGGTATCCCCATATCTTTTTCTCAGTTCAAAATCTCTTCCTGAACCTATTATAATTCCAGAAACTATTGCTCCACTAAAAAAGGCGGATACCAATCCTATCATTATCTTTAAATGTGCTATATTATAATAAGCTAAATCTGTAGAGATTCTTGTTACACTTCCTGTTATATGGCTAGCTGTTAAAGAAAATTGTAGTATTGCAAACGCATTCATTCCTCCACCTAAAAAAGCTAATAAACTTATCCATAAAAACAGTTTTTTATTAATTTGTTCCATCTCTACCTTCTTCTTAGTACTTTATTTTAAATACTGCTTTCTTTAATTCTTTTGGTTCATTATCTTTTGAAATTAGAGGCATGTGTGGTTCATCTGGAAATACTATTAAAAAATTATCTTTATTCATATTCAGTCTATACTCCTCAGTTCCCTCTAAAACTTGGAAATCGCTCTCTTCATTATACTCTGTTTTCTCTTTTAAGTCACTTTTTAATGAATAACCAATCCCCTCTTCACCATCGATTACTATATGGATATCTATATATTTTTTGTGTCCTTCAAAGAAACACTCCTCTAAAACCTTAGTTTTGCATTCCTGAACATTAAAAAATACATTGTCTCCATCAATTTCATTTTTTCCTACTACCCCAGTTTTATAGCTCCCATTTTCTATAGCTTCTATAGCCATATCCAGTCCTTTAGAGATTCCCTTATAAAACTTTAATTCATCAATTTGTCCAAAGATCATTTGCTAATCCCCCTTATTTTTATTTTCATCTTTTATGATATTCTAAATACCTTCATAAAGTCAAGCTATTATTTAATTTAGATTGATTTTTTTTGATAATTCTTTTATAATATAGTGTGAAGAAATATATTTAGAGGAGGATATTGTGTTACAAAAATTTAAAAGAAACTTTTCAATTATAGCACATATAGATCATGGTAAATCCACTGTAGCTGATAGACTACTTCAAGCTACTGGTACTGTTACCGAAAGAGAAATGAAAGAACAACTTCTTGACTCAATGGAGTTAGAAAGAGAAAAAGGAATTACTATAAAAGCTCAAGCAGTTACATTAAAATATACTGCTAAAGATGGAAATGAGTATGAATTAAACCTTATTGATACTCCTGGGCACGTTGACTTTATCTATGAGGTTTCACGTTCACTATCCGCTTGTGAAGGAGCTCTTCTAGTTGTAGATGCCGCTCAAGGAGTTGAAGCACAAACTCTTGCTAACGTTTACTTAGCTCTTGAAAATAGTCTTGAGATTGTTCCAGTTATCAATAAAATAGACTTACCTGCTGCAGATGTAGAGAAAGTTAAAAATGAAATTGAGGATATTATTGGATTACCTGCTGATGATGCAGTTTTAGTTTCAGCTAAAGCTGGTATCGGAATTGATGAACTTTTAGAAGCTATTGTTGAAAGAGTTCCAGCTCCTACTTTTGATGAAGAAGCTCCTTTAAGAGCTATGATTTTTGACTCTTTATTTGATGACTATCGTGGTGTTATAACTTATGTTAAAGTTCTTGATGGATCGATTAAAAAGGGTGATAAAATTAAAATCTGGTCAACTGGTAAAGAGTTTGACGTTCTTGAGTGTGGTATTTTTGCACCAACTAAAAAAGAGCAACCAGAGCTAAGTTCTGGATCTGTTGGATATATTATAACAGGTATTAAAACTATTCAAGATACACAGGTAGGAGATACTATTACTCATGCAAAAAGACCTTGTGCAGAGCCTTTAGATGGATTTAGACCCGCTCAATCAATGGTGTTTGCTGGTTTATATCCAATATCTACAGATGACTATGAGGATTTAAGAGAAGCCTTAGAAAAACTTCAGTTAAATGACGCTTCTTTATCATTTATTCCTGAAACATCTCTTGCTTTAGGATTTGGATTTAGATGTGGATTCCTTGGATTATTACATATGGAGATTATTGTTGAAAGACTTAGAAGAGAGTATGATATTGACCTAATTTCAACTTCTCCTTCAGTTGAGTATAGAATCACTTTAGAAGGAAAAGAAACTTATGTTATCGATAACCCTTGTGATTTCCCTGAAGGTGGAAGAGCTAAGTTCTGTGTTGAGGAACCATATATCAAAGGAAGTATTCTTACTCCAAAAGATTATGTTGGAAATGTTATGGAACTTTGCCAAGAAAAAAGAGGAACTTACATTGATATGAAGTACATAGATGATAACAGAACAATGGTAATCTATGAATTACCTCTTGCAGAGATTGTTATCGACTTCTATGACAAATTAAAATCAAGAACTAAAGGATATGCTTCATTTGAATATGAGATGATTGGATATAAAGAATCCTCTCTTGTTAAAGTTGACATTCTTGTTTCTGGAAATGTTGTTGATGCCTTTTCGTTTATAGCTCATACTGACCATGCTGCGTCAAGAGGAAGAGCTATTTGTGAAAAGCTAAAAGAGATTATTCCTAGACAACAATTTGAAGTTCCTATTCAAGCTGCATTAGGTGCAAAAATAATAGCTAGAGAAACTATTAAAGCATATAGAAAGAACGTTCTTGCTAAGTGTTATGGTGGAGATATCACTAGAAAGAAAAAACTTCTAGAAAAGCAGAAAGAAGGAAAGAAAAGAATGAAGCAGATTGGAAATGTTGAGATACCACAAGAGGCATTTGTATCTGTTCTTAAACTTAATGATTAATTTAATTTTAGGTGAGCTATGGGCTCACCTTTTATCTTTTTTGAGGAGGGATTTTATATTCTATGAAAAAACTACACTTTATTTTAAAAAGAGTTTTTCCTGATATTTTAAGTATTTTAATTTTTTTATCTGGAACACTTATTATGTTTTCAAACTCATCAAGGCTAGATTTAAGATACATAAAGTTTATCTACTCTATACTGCCTGGAGATATAATAACTCTTTCCCATCTTTCATCCAATATAATTGGAACTTTTCTTCTTATATTGGCCTATGGTATCTATAGACGATTGGACAGTGCTTATTATCTATCTGTTATATCCTTTATCTTTGCAATATTCTTTAGTTTTTTTAAAGGGTTTAACTATTTGGAAGCCGCTTTTTTTAGCTTCATTCTTATTTTACTAATCCCTTCAAAAGATAGATTTTATAGAAAATCCTCTATCTTAAAGGATAAACTATCTATTAGTTGGGTTCTTTTCACACTATTTGTGATTTTATTAAGTATATTTTTTGGATTTTATTCCTTTAAGACAGTGGAATATAAGAGAGAGGTATGGTGGCATCTAGTTTTAAATAGACACTATACTATCTTTTTAAGAAATAGTTTTATATCTCTATCTATATTCTGTATCTTTTTAGTTTTTAATTTTTTTAATACTGTTTTAAGTGTTGAAAAAGTTCCAAGTTCTAAAGTTATAAATGAAATAAAAAAAATAATTAAATCAAGTGATAATAGCTACGCTTCTTTAGCTTTATTACCTGATAAATCAATTCTTTTTGATAAAAGTAAAAGCTCATATATCATGTATGGAAATACATCTGGTAATCTGATATCTATGGGTGACCCAATTGGAGATAAAACTCATTTTCGTGAAATTATACAGGACTTCTATCGAATAGGAAAACAGAGTGGAAAAAATATAGCTTTCTATGAGATATCTAAAGATCATCTCTCTGAATACTTGGAGTTAGGGCTTAAAATAATTAAAATAGGAGAGGAAGCCATAGTGCATTTAAAGGATTATGATATCTCAACTCCTCTGTATAAAAAGATTAGATACACATTTAATAAATTTGAAAAATTAAATTTTACCTTTACAGTTGTAGATTCTATTGATGGAATTGAATCTCAGTTGGAAGAGGTTTCTAATAATTGGTTAAAAAATAAGAAAACTAAAGAGAAGGGCTTCTCTTTGGGAAACTTTAACTTAGATTATCTTAGAAACTTTAAAATAGCTCTTTTATATAATGAGAAAAATGAGTTAATAGCCTTCTCTAATCTTTTGACAACTGATAATAAAAATGAAGTTGCTATTGACTTAATGAGATATGTTGAATCTGCTCCTTCTGGAACTATGGAGTATTTATTTATAAAAATAATAAACTGGTCGAAAGAAAATGAGTATGAACGTTTTAGCTTAGGAATGGCTCCTTTAGCTGGAATATATGGTGGGGATTTAGCACCTCTATGGAATAGACTCAGTGTTTTTCTATTCAATCATGGTGGTAACTTCTATAATTTTGAAGGATTAAAACAATTTAAAGATAAATTTGCACCTCAATGGGAATCTAAATATTTAGCATACTCTGGGCATTTTAATTTGGCATCTCTACTTAAAGATATAGCCCTTTTAATCTCTGGAGGGATACTTGGGATTTTCACTAAAAAATAGAGGAAGGAGGTTGATTACAATCAACCTCCTTTATAATTTACCTTTTCAATAGCATACGCCCGTTAAAATTAATCATATCCCTTTATCCAACATTTAGAATAATAAAAACATATATTCAATATCATATCAACAGCAATATATGTTACTATTCCTATTCCTAAAGCCGTTAAATTTTCAATTTGATAATATAAAATTAGGGTAAAAATCATAACCACTTCTAAACTACTAGCTATTAAACTAGCAATAAAATGATAATGAGTGTAGGATGTTCCTATCATAAATCCATTTAAAAATAATCTAGCTGGCATTAATACATATGCAACTCCAACTATTGACAGATATGCAGCAGTAGAATCTAAAATATCTTTAGAGTTAACAAAGATTTTAGAAAATTGCTTTGGTAAAATAAATACAATAATTAAAATAAATGCCGAAGGGAGAATTATTAGCTCGAATCCCCTATGAAGAATAGATTTAATACTCTCTATATCTTTTTTCCCTATATACTGTCCTATCAATATTGTGGATACTGTTTGCAGTGGCTGGCTTATTACAAAAAATATTTGCTCAAGTCTACCTACAACTCCATATGTTGCACTTCCCAATATTCCAGATCTATTAGAAATATATGTTTCAATGGTTATTAAGGCTGAAACAAGCCATAATTCAAGAGTTATTGGTATTCCTATTTTCAATATTTTCTTTAAATATATCACATCTAATCTTAAATATTTTTTATTAATTTTTAATAACTCCTCATTTTTATTAATATATACAATGATTCCTACAGTAACTATAACTGTAGCTATTATATTCCCTATAGCTGCCCCTGCTATTCCCAATCCAATAAGTATTAATATTGGAACTACCAAACTATTAATAGTTAGCTCTACCGCAATAAATAGCATAGGAATTTTTGTCTTTTTTATAGCTCTTAAAGCTTCGCAAATAGTCAAAAATAGGAAGTTAACTGTATATCCTATTAAATTATATTGAGATATCTTTAAGAATAATACTAGGTGTGTGTAGTAATCCTAAGAGCATTGGAAGGAGTAAAAACATAATTAATGTTACCAATATTCCCAATATGATATTTGCTATATAGAAAACTCCCATAATTTGTTTTACCTTTTCTTTTTCATCTGCTCCATAATTTTGAGATATTAAAACTGCTATTGCTGTGATAGGTCCACTCATTATAGATGAAGCTATCATTGTTATTGGATATGAATTCGCAATAATTGAAATTCCATTTTCTCCGATTAATCTTCCTATCCAGATGGAGTTAATCATATAAATTGATACATTTAACAAATTAGAAAGTAATAGTGGTACAAATATTTTAACCATTCTATTCAAAAAGATTATCTCTTTTTATATTAATTTCCATCACTTTTGACTCCTTAAAAAATTTAATTATCCATTATTTTGC
>NZ_DBGBQB010000022.1:0-27459 GCF_048470075.1 Cetobacterium sp.
GTATATGGCAAAGGAGATAATGTTAGAGATTGGCTGTATGTAACGGATCACTGTAAAGGAATAGATATGGTGATATCTAATGCTAAACCACATGAAATCTATAATATTGGTGGATTTAATGAGGAGCAAAATATCAATATAATAAAACTAACAATAGATACAATAGCTAGAATTATGAAAGAGGAACCAGAGTACCAAAGAGTTTTAACTACAGATTTAACTAGTATAAACTATGATTTAATAACTTATGTACAAGATAGATTAGGACATGATGCGAGATATGCTATTGATCCAACTAAGATAGTAACAGAACTAGGTTGGTATCCTGAAACACCATTTACAAAGGGAATAGAAAAAACTATTAGATGGTATTTAAACAATCAAGAGTGGGTAGAGGAAGTAACCTCTGGAGATTACCAAAAATACTATGAAGTTATGTATAATAATAGATAGAAAAACCAGACTAAAAATTTAGTCTGGTTTTTTAGTTTTTAATCTTTTAGGGAAGCTGGATCAATAGTATCCTTATACTTTTTAGCAAAGAAAAGCCCAAGTAGTAAACTTGCAAATACATCACTTGTCCAGTGGAAAGATAGGTACACTCTGGACATTGCAACCAGTATAGGAAGAGCTATCCAAAATAGTTTTATATATTTTTTATCAGTCATCATAGCTAAGAAAAAATATCCACAAGCAGCTACCATTGTATGCCCTGATGGGAAAGACATATAGTCTTTATTGTAAGGGATTCTCTTTTGTAAGACATCAGTTAGAAAATAGAATCCTAGGTTATTTCCCTCAACATATGGACGACTTCTCATAAAGATAATCTTTAAGACAGTTGATATTAAAGACCCAAACATCATTATAACAATGGCACTTAAAATTAAAGTTTCCAATTTTTTATTGTTTTTATGTCTCACATAGAAAAAGGCAGGTAGCGCAGCTAGAGCTATATAATCTGGTTCACCTAAATGTGATACTGTTTGAAAAAATACAGTTAGGTTCTGATTTACTAGAGGATAATTAGCTGGTAACCCTTGGGGGTATCTACTGGATACCATAAAGGCCATTTTTTGATCCAAGAAGTTTATTACAAAAAGTAAAAGTATAATAAAAACAACATACAATATATATTGCACTCTTTGTACTCTTAGGTTTAATTTAATAAGGTCTCTTCTCTTAATTAAAATGTAACCAATTAAATAGATTAAAAATATCGTCCCTATACCTACCATCGCTCGCTACCTCCTAAAAAATTTAATAAGTGTAATAAGAGCCAGTTAATTCTGGCTCTCTTTTAATTATCTATTCCAGTCAGCTAAAAACTTAGCAATTCCCGCATCAGTAAGAGGATGCTCTAACATTTTACAAAGCACAGAGTATGGAATAGTTCCAATGTGTGCCCCAGCCTTAGCAGCTTCCTTAGCATGATAAGGGTTTCTTATACTAGCAGCTATAATCTCACTCTCAATATTATGAGCTTTGAAAATCTCAGATATCTCCTTTATCAACTCAATACCATTTACTCCAGTATCATCAAGTCTTCCAAGGAAAGGGCTAACATAAGTAGCTCCAGCTCTTGCAGCTAAAAGAGCTTGATTGGCAGAGAAGATAAGTGTTACATTTGTTTTAATACCTCTATTTACAAGGTGTCTACACGCTTCTAAACCATCCTTTGTAATAGGAAGCTTAATAACTATATTGCTGTGAATTTTTGTAAGCTCCATAGCCTCAGCTATCATCTCATCAGCTTTTAAAGAGATAACTTCAGCACTGATAGGTCCATCTACAATATCACAAATCTCAGCTACAACCTCCTTAAAATCTCTACCCTCTCTAGCAATTAGTGATGGGTTTGTAGTAACTCCTGAGATATACCCCATTTTTGCAGCCTCTCTAATCTCTTCAACGTTGGCAGTGTCAATAAAAATCTTCATAGTGTTCCTCCCTAAGCAAGTTCACTTGCTTTTTCTATAATTTTTTTAGCTGTTAAACCATACTCATTTTGTAGGAAGTCTTGAGTTCCAACCTGTCCGAATCTATCTTCCACGCCCACTCTTTTCATAGGGACAGGACAGTTTTCTACAAGAACCTCTGCAATGGCACTTCCAAGACCACCTAAAACATTGTGGTTTTCAGCTGTTATAATCTTTCCAGTTTTTTTAGCATATTCAATAATAAGATCTTTATCCAATGGTTTAATGGTAAACATATCAATAACAGCAACAGAGAGTCCAGTTTTTTCCATCTCTTCAGCGGCCTTTAAAGCTTCAGCAACCATTATTCCACTACTAATAATCGTTAAGTCTTTACCATCTTTTAAGACTTTTCCTTTTCCAATTTCAAATTTTTCATTCTCATCATATATCTTATAAGCATTTTTTCTAATAGTTGTAATATAGTGGATTCCATATATATCTTTTATCTCACGTAAAAGGTATTTTAACATAGTTGAATCAGTGGCAGTGATAACTGTTGCACCAGGTATCTCTCTCATAAGAGCTATATCTTCAAATGATGTATGTGTTCCACCATTGTGCTGAGATGTAATA
Source organism: Cetobacterium sp. (assembly GCF_048470075.1). GTDB lineage: Bacteria > Fusobacteriota > Fusobacteriia > Fusobacteriales > Fusobacteriaceae > Cetobacterium_A. The sequence goes on from NZ_DBGBQB010000022.1 coordinate 2,556, forward strand.
CCAGTGTCAGATCCTAAAATCTTAATATTAGTTTTTGCATAAGCTCCAGATAGGAATATCTGGTCATAACATCTTCTGGTAGCAAATGGACTAAAAGTATGAATAAAAGGGATCTTTCCAAGAAGAGATAGCCCACTTGCAACTCCTACCATATTCGCTTCCATAATTCCACAGTTTACAAAGTTATCGGGATAATCTACACCAATAGATGTTGTTGTGATAGCTTCAGAAAGATCAGCTTCTAAAACATATACGTTTTTATCTTTACTAATAAGCTCCTTCAGTGTTTCACTATATGCTCTTCTCATCTCTGTAGTTTCTAATATAAGATTACTCATTGTCATCCTCCTTATCACCCTTTTCAAAGTTTTGAATCTCCCAAAGAAGAACTCCCTTCATCTCATCATTAAATCTAACGTGGTGATTTGCTTTTAAATCCTCAAAATACTTAACACCTTGACCTTTTACAGTATCTAAGACAATAGCTTTAGGCTTTCCAAAGTTATCGCTTTTTAAGGCTGCATTTATCTCACCAACAGAGTCACCTTTAACCTGCATAGAGTGGAAACCAAAACTTCTAAGCTTCTCTAGAATACTAAAAGTTTCACAGATTTCCTTTGTTGTTCCATCTAATTGTTTTTTATTGTTATCTACAAAAAGTGTGAAGTTAGTCAGTTTAAAGTGAGCAGCAAATTGGATAGCTTCCCAACACTGCCCCTCATTTAACTCTCCATCTCCAACAATACAGTAAACCTGTCTATCACTACCATCTCTTTTAAGTCCAAGAGCTATTCCAGTGGCAGCAGAGATACCCTGCCCCAAAGAACCAGTTGTCATATCAACTCCTGGAGTTAGATTTCTATCTGGATGACTGGGTAGAGTAGTTCCATTGTCATTTAGTGTAGAGAGTGTTTCCATAGGGAAAAACCCTTTTAAAGCCAGTGTTGAATACAGGCTAGGACCAGCATGTCCCTTTGAAAGAACAAAGAAATCTCTATCTAAGCTATTTGGATCTTGGGGATTGATTTTCATATTTGAATATAGAACTGCCAGAGTTTCTACTATGGACATAGCTCCACCAATATGTCCAAAACCTCTATTTAAAAGCATCTTTAATGTCTCTTTTCGAATATCTTTAGCAAACTTTTCCATCTGGATAATATCGCTCATAAAAACCTCCTACTTAAATATCTTGTAAAAACTTATGGATACCTATTAAGGTATCCATAATATAGTTCTATAAATTTTAGAAATAACCTACAATATATCCTAAAATAATTCCTACAACTCCAAAGTCTGCATCAGAGAATGTTGTATTGGCAAATCCTAAACTTCCTAAAATTGGAAGTAGTGCCACAGGTAGGAATGTTATTAAAAGACCATGAATAAAAGCTCCAATAGTTGCTCCTTTTCTACCACCAGTTGCATTTCCGAAAACCCCTGCAGTAGCTCCACAGAAGAAGTGTGGTACAACACCAGGTAGAATTAGAGTCATTCTAAGTTGTCCTAGAATTAAAAGTCCAATGATACCACCAGCAAAACTGCTTAAGAATCCAATTAAAACAGCATTAGGTGCATATGGGAAAACAATTGGACAATCCAGTGCTGGTTTAGCATTAGGTACTAACTTTTGAGAGATACCAGTGAAAGCTGGAACGATCTCTGCAAGAAGAAGTCTAACACCTTGAAGGATAACGTATACCCCAGCAGCAAAAGTGATAGCTTGAACAATAGCAAATACGATATAGTTTTGTCCACCACTTAGATTTTTTTCAACATATTCAGGACCAGCAGCAACAGCAACTATAATATATAAAATACTCATAGTTAAAGAGATTGAGATTGAACTATCTCTTAAGAAACTTAAGTTCTTAGGAAGAGCCATCTCCTCAGTAGATTTAGAGTTCTTTCCAACAAGAGATCCAACCCAAGCTGATAAAACATATCCAACTGTACCAAAGTGACCAAAGGCTACATCATCAGAACCAACGATTTTTCTCATAGTTGGTTGTGCAATAGCTGGGAAGAAAGCCATAATAAATCCAAGTACCAATGCTCCTACCCCAATTAATGTAGTTCCACTCAGTCCACCAACTGCTAGAATAACTGCAATCATACAAGCCATATAGAAAGTGTGATGACCAGTTAAGAATATATATTTTAAAGGTGTAAACTTAGCGATTAAGATATTTGCTAACATACCAAAAGCCATAATAAGTGCTGTTGCAGTACCATACTCTTTTAAGGCCATCCCTACTATAGCCTCATTGTTAGGTACGATACCTTGAACGTTAAAACCAACTTCAAATAGCTCACCAAATGGAACTAAAGCACCAACTAAGATACCAGCTCCACCACCGATAATAATAAATCCTAAGATTGTTTTAATAGTTCCCTTAATCGTATCTGAAGCATTTTTTTTCTGTAACAGTAAACCGATTAATGAGATTAAACCAACTAAAATAGCTGGAACTTTTAAAATGTCCAAAATAACATTTAACATCTCTACCCACTCCCTTTTCCTTTTATAAAACCCCTTTAGCTTTTAAAACCTCTTCAAGCTTCTCTTTAAGTTCTGCAAGGTTGATAATACTGTTAAGTGAAATAACATTTTTAAGTGATGTACTATTAGCTAAATCTGATGACATAATAAAGATGTCAGCCGATCCCTCAGTAGCTGATGCTAAGTCTGTATGTTCTACCTCTGCATCAACACCAAGTTGAGTTAAAACCTTTTTAATATTCATCTCTAACATAAAACTACTTCCTAAACCTGATCCACAAACTGCTAATATTTTCATAAAAAAACCTCCTATATTATCTCTAAAATCTCTTGATTTGTTTTTGCCAATTTAATTTTTTTAATCTTTTCATCATCATTTAAAAGCTCAACTAAATTTGTTAAAGCATCTATATGGGATTCATTGTCTTTAGCTGCTAAGGTTATTACAATTTGAATATCGTTATTTCCAAATTTTACAGGCTTATCCAGCTTTAACATGGCCATTCCCATTTTTAAAACACCATCCTCTGGGCGAGAGTGGGGCATTGCCACATCTTCAGAAAGGACAATGTAAAATCCAAGTTCATTGACTTTAGATATCATGGTATCAATGTATCTAGGTTCAATATATCCCTTTTCTAGAAGAGGGCTGGAAGCTATCTTTATGGCTTCCTCCCAACTATCAACTTGAGGTAGGATTTGAATGTTACTTTTTAAAAGTTCTTTTATCATCTCAATATCCTCCAGTTATCTTTATGCTCTAATTATATTTCAAGAAAAAATAAAAATAAACTCTCTATTTTATTCAAAATTTTTTTACAAAATTACTTATGTTAAACCCTTTTTCATTGGCAATTTCTACAAGTTGAACAAAGGGATCAAGATGTTCTTTGTTATCTTTTGATGCAAAAGCCACAACAGTTTTTACCAATCTGTCATTTGGAAAAAGCACAGGTTCTTTCAGTGTTATTAGGGAAAAAGCGGTTTTAAAGACATCATTTTCATTTCTGGCATGGGGGAAAGCCATATTGGGAGCTAGAATAATATACCCACCATATTTCTCTATAATCTCAATCATATTTTCAGTATATTTTTTTGTGACATATCCATTTTTTTCTAAAATCTCTCCGGCTAATTGCACAGCTTCCTGCCAACTACTAGCTAAAACATCCTCTTTTATATGTTTTTTTTCTAACAAGTCAAAAATTGTAAGTTTTTTTGGAGAAATATCGTCCACCAAAGTTGAATCAAGTAACTCTTTTAGTTGAGTTAGAAGATTATCTTTGTTCTCAATTGTGGTGTTTTTTTCAATGACCTCTAAAACCTGAGAAAAAAGAACCTTTTTACTACGTCTTGGGACATTAAAGCTCTCTAAAGTTTCCATATCCTCATTGGAAAGAAGGGGATTAACTTTAATTATAGGTTGAGTTATACCCACATTTTCTAAATCTAAAGTGGTAATTATATAGTCCACAGGATTTTTCTCTAAAGATTTTGTTAAAAGATGACTTGGAATAATATCCACAATATCCAGTGAATAGAACTCTTTAATCTGTTGAGCCAGAAGTTTTGAAGTTCCATAACCTAACCCACATACAAGAAGCACCTTTTTTTTATTTTTACTCTTAACTCTATTTCTGTCTATGGCAGCTTTAAAGTGTATTGTTATAAAGGCTATCTCATCCTTTGTAAACTTCTTATCTATAAAATCTTCAAGATCCTCTAGTACCTCAGAGGTGATGTCAAAAAGTTGTGGATAACTCTCTAAAACCTCCTGATATATTGAGTTTTCAAGTTCAATTCCATTTTGGATTCTGTATATAGTGGGTTTAATATGGTTTAATAATCCATCTATTAAAGTTTCATCTTGAGATATATCCACATCCACTCTCTTATTGTATTCTGTGATTAACTTTTTAACCAGAATCTCCATCTCTACCCAGTTTTCATAATATGAGTAGTTTAAGTTATATGTATGACTTCCTAAAAAGTAATCTGTAATTTTTAGATATTCAATCTTAGAAAGCTCAATATCATAGTGTGCCTCTAAAAGTGTGCTTCCCTTTTTAACAGCCTCATATTCCTTTGTATTTTCTAAGAAGTTTTCATTTTTAATTCTATCTATATGATGACCAGCTTTAACCATAAGAATAGCTATTTTTAGGTAGTTTTTAATAATCTGATAAGCTTCATCAGAGATTATTCTATCCATAATTTTTTGACAGTAGTTTAAAAATAGTTTAATTCCCTCCTCATTTACAGATAGATACTCCTTTAATATATTTTTAAAAAAGATATTTTTTCTATTCTTAACAGTTGTTAAAAATTTTAAAAGACACTGTCTGATATCCTCCTCTTTTCCAACTAATTCAAGCCCCTTTTTATGGCATATCTCCAATGAAAGATGATACTTATCAAGTGTTTCTTTAAGCTCTTTAAGATGGAGTTTAATGGTACTTCTACTGATATCTAGTTCCTCAGAGAGTTGAACCTGATTTATAACTCTTTTAAAGAGAATAAGCATCAGAATATATAGTTCTCTCTCTTCAGAGGAGAATGTGGTCTTATCGTAGTTAGCCTTTAAAAACTCTTCAAGAGCTTTAAAGTTAGATATTTTAATAACACCCTTTGATACCTCTATTGAATCAATGGAGTTTTCTGAAAGTAGTTCACAGATCTTTTCCAACTCATAACGTATAGTCCTTTCACTGACCTCTAACTCTTCAGAAAGCTCTTTTAAACCTCTCTCTTTTTTATGTAGTATTAGATTTTGTAAAATTAAAGTTGAACGACTATTTAACATAAATAACTCCTTTAGTATTTTTTTAATTTGATTATAACATGTAAAACCTAATGTTAAAATGGTTAATTATGTTTTCTAAAATATAAAAACGGTATGACTAGTATACATTTGTTTAAAATATTGGTATAATACTTAGAAAAGAATAAATAGGAGAGAAAAGGATGCGATTACAAGGGGCAAGTAAAAATTCAAATGAGAACACAAGACAATACATATATAGGGTATTGAAAGAGAATATTATGAATCTAAATTTAAAACCAGGGGAATCAATAGGGGAGATAGAGTTAAGTAAGTTATTAAATGTGAGTAGAACTCCACTGAGAGAAGCTATTGTTCAATTAGTTGAGGAGAAGTTACTTCAAGTTTTTCCACAGAGAGGTTCTTTCGTATCTAAGATAGACTATAATCTAGTTGAGGAAGCTATATTTGTTAGAGAGACTTGTGAGGAGAGAATCTTAAAGATGGCTTGTCAAGATAGGGATACAGATGAGTTAGTAATGAAGTTGGAAAAGAATATAGAGTACCAAAAGATAATATTAAATTTTGATGGAGACCTACATGAGTTTTTCACTTTAGACAATGAGTTTCATTATATTCTATTTGAACACTACAATAAAAAAAATAGCTGGAAAGCTATAAAAAGATTATCCACTCACTATGATAGATTGAGACTTTTAGATGCTTTGGAAAAAACAAATATTGAAGCCACTTTAAATCAGCATATCAGAATAGTGGAACTGATAAAAAATAGGGATGAAAAAAATATAGATACACTGATAGAGAAACATCTTTTAAACTATAGAGATGTGATCAAAAAATATGAGGCAAAATATCCAGAATATTTTTGTACTAAGTAAAAAATAAAATTAGCACTTGAAATGCAGTTTAAACACTGTGTTTTAGGTGCTTTTTATTTGGAAACAAACACTATAGTCTAAAAACAGTACGAAAAAAATTATTGACAAAATCTATAAGATTAGATATCATACTTGCATACAACTAATACAAAGAGATTTTGAAAGGAGTTTCTATGAGAAAATTTATGGATTCAGATTTTTTATTAAAAAATGTTATAAGTAAAAAATTATATGAATACGCAGAAAAGATGCCTATATTTGACTATCACTGTCACCTTAATCCAAAGGAGATAGCTGAGAATAAGAGCTATGAAAACATAACACAGATTTGGCTTTATGGTGATCACTACAAATGGAGAGCTATGAGATCAAATGGGATAGATGAAAAATATATAACTGGAGATGCAACTGACTATGAGAAGTTCTTAGCTTTTGCAGAAACTATGGAATACGCTTATGGAAACCCACTTTTTCACTGGTCTCATCTAGAGTTAAAGAGATTCTTTGGAATAGAGGAGATACTTACTAGAAAAACAGCTGAAAGTATTTGGAATAGAGCTAATGAGCTTTTAAAAACGAGTGAGTTTACAGCTAAGAGACTTATTGAGAGATCAAATGTAAAAGCTCTTTGTACAACAGATGACCCTGCTGATACTTTGGAATTTCATCAGGAGGTTTTAAAGGATAAAAACTTTAAAGTAAAAGTTCTTCCAACTTTTAGACCAGATAAGGCTATATACTTGGAAAAAGAGGATTATTTAATCTGGTTAGAGAGACTGGAGACAGTTTCAAATGAAAAGATAGACTCTTTTGAAAAACTTATTGAGGTTTTAGACAAAAGAGTTAAGTTCTTTGTGGAAAATGGTTGTGTTGTAACTGACCATAGTTTAGAGACCCCTTTTTATAGAAGAGATACTGAGAACAGAATAGAGACAATCTTTTCTAAGAGATTAGAAGGAGAGAGCTTAACAAAAGAGGAAGCCGATATCTATAAGACTGAGATATTTTTAGCTCTTGGAAAAATATATTATAAAAACAATCTAGGAATGCAGATACATATGGGTGCTCTTAGAAATAACAATGAAAGAATGTTTAAAAAATTGGGTGCAGATGTTGGTTTTGACTCAATAGCAGACAATAACTATGGTGAAGTTTTATCAAAACTCTTAAACAGCTTGGATATAGATGGACAGCTTCCAAAGACAATTCTTTACTGTTTAAATCCAAAAGACAATGAGGTTCTTGGAACGATGATTGGAAACTTCCAAAATAGTGACACTCCAGGAAAGATTCAGTTTGGATCTGGATGGTGGTTTAATGATCAAAAAGATGGAATGATTCGTCAAATGACAGCTCTATCTCAACTGGGACTTTTAAGAAGATTTGTAGGTATGCTTACAGACTCTAGAAGTTTCCTATCATACACAAGACATGAGTACTTCAGAAGAATACTTTGTAACCTTATTGGAACTTGGGTAGAGGATGGAGAGGTTCCCTATGATGAGGATATTTTAAAAGCGATGATTGAAGAGATTTGCTTCATCAATGCAAAGAACTACTTTAAGTTAGAAATTTAATTAATATAGATATTTTAAGGAGGAGAAAGTGAAATTATCATTTAGATGGTATGGAGAATCTGATCCAGTAAAACTGGAATATATAAAGCAGATTCCAACGATGGATAGTATTGTAACAGCTATATATGATGTTCCAGTTGGAGAGGTTTGGCCAATGGATAAGATATTAGCTTTAAAGGAGACAGTTGAAAAAGCTGGATTAAAATTTGATGTTATAGAGAGTGTACCAGTACATGAGGATATAAAGTTAGGTATTGGGAAAAGAGATGAGTATATAGCAAACTATAAGCAAAATATAAAGAACTTAGGAGCTGCTGGAGTTAAAGTTATATGTTATAACTTTATGCCTGTATTTGACTGGACTAGATCACAGTTAGATAAAGAGTTAGAGGATGGTTCAACAGCACTTGTTTACTATAAGGATCAAGTTGATGCACTGGATCCATTAAACAGTAATCTATCACTACCAGGATGGGATTCAAGTTATACAAAAGAGCAGTTGGCAGAGCTATTTGCAGGATATAAAAACATAGGGCAAGAGGGGCTTTGGGCTAATTTAGAGTATTTCCTAAAAGAGATTATCCCTGTGGCTGAAGAGGCTGATGTAAAAATGGCTATTCATCCAGATGATCCACCTTGGCCAATCTTTGGACTTCCAAGAATCATAACATGTGAGGAAAATGTGGATAGATTCTTAGGATTAGTTGATAATAAATACAATGGATTAACTCTTTGTACAGGCTCATTGGGATGTGCTAACTTCAACAATATGGAGAGATTAGTAGATAAATACAGTGCAATGGGAAGAATTCATTTTATGCATGTAAGAAATGTAAAACTTCTTGAAGATGGAGTGAGTTTTGAAGAGTCAGCTCACTACTCAGGGTGCGGTTCATTAGATATAGTTAAGATTATGGCAGCACTTCACAAGAATAACTTTGATGGATATTTAAGACCAGATCATGGAAGAATGATTTGGGGAGAAACAGGGAAACCAGGGTATGGGTTATATGATAGAGCTTTAGGAGCAAGTTATATAACAGGAATCTGGGAAACTCTTTCTAAGTTAAAGTAATAGTTATTAACAAAAGGAGATAGCAAGATGAGATTAAACTTAAAGGATATAAAAAACATAGATGGTTCATTAGGGGTAATAGTACCAAAATATGATATTGAAAAAGTAAAAGAGGAAACTTTAAAAACACCAAAGTGGTTACACTTTGGTGCTGGAAATATCTTTAGAGCATACATGGGGAAAGTACAACAAGTTTTAATTGAAAAGAATCTAGAGAATACAGGGATTATTGTGGCAGAGAGCTTTGACACAGAGATTATAGACAAGGCTTACACACCATTTGATAACTTAACTATCTTAACGACATTAAATAAAAATGGAGATTTCAAAAATGAGATAATCGGTAGTATTGTTGAATCAATAAAAGCTACAGATGAAAATTTCAAAACTTTAGAGGAGATTGTAAAAAAAGATTCACTTCAGATGATTAGTTTTACAATAACTGAAAAGGGTTATAACTTGAAAGATCCTTCTGGAAACTACTTTGCAGTTATAGAGGAGGATTTTAAAAATGGATTCACTTCTCCAAAACATGTGATGGCTTTAATTACAAAATTACTTTACTCAAGATTTAAAACTAATGGAACACCAATAAGTTTAGTAAGCATGGATAACTGTTCTGGAAATGGGGATAAAATAAAGGCAGCTGTTTTAGAGATAGCTATAGCTTGGAATAAAAATGGATATGTTGAAGATGAGTTCTTAACATACTTAAAGGATGAATCAAAAGTATCTTACCCTGTGACTATGATAGATAAAATCACACCAAGACCAGCTGAAGAGGTAAAAATCTCTTTGGAGAAGTTAGGGTTTGAAAATATGTCACCAGTTATTACAAATAGAAATAGCTTTGTAGCTCCTTTTGTTAATGCTGAAATACCAGAATACTTTATAGTTGAGGATAAATTTCCAAATGGAAGACCCAACTTAGAGGCAGCAGGGGTATTTTTAACAGATAGAGAGACTGTTGAAAAAACAGAGAAGATGAAAGTAACTACATGTTTAAATCCACTACATACAACACTTGCAATATTTGGATGTATCTTAAACAAGAAATCAATTTATGATGCTGCAAGTGATGAGGACTTAAACAGATTAATAAAAGAGGTTGGTTATAATGAGGCTTTAAAAGTTGTTGAAAGTCCAAAAATAATTGACCCAAAGGCCTTTATAGATGAGGTTATAGATGAGAGATTCTTAAATCCATATATTCCAGATCAACCAGAAAGAATAGCTACTGATACATCTCAAAAGATAGCTATCAGATTTGGAGAGACTATAAAGTCATATGTGGCTGATGAAAATTTAGATGTTAAATCACTAAAATATATTCCACTGGTTTTAGCTGGGTGGTTTAGATATCTTCTAGGGGTAGATGATAAAGGATTGGAAAGATCAATAAGTAGTGACCCAATGTTAGAGATGCTTAAAGGAGAGCTAGCAGGTATTGAGTTTGGGAAACCTGAGAGCTATAAAGGGCAACTGAGAACTGTTCTTACAAATGAAAGAATATTTGGAGTTAACTTAGAGGAAGTGGGACTTTCTAATTTAATAGAAAATTATTTTGTGGAAATGCTATCTGGGGAGGATGCAGTTAGAAATACTTTACATAAATATTTAGAAATAAAATAAAAAGACAGAATTTATGGGGAGCAAAAGGTTATGAAAAAAATAATTTTTTTAATTATCACACTTTTTACAATCTTAGGTTGTAGTAAAAAGGAGAATAGTGGGAATTTAAATTTAAAATTAGCTCATGGTTTAAGTGAAACACATCCAGTACATAAGGGGATGTTAAAGTTTATTGAGTTAGTGGAAACAAAAACAGATGGAGAGGTAAAGATTCAAATATTTCCAAATGGACAATTAGGTCAAGAGAGGGAGTTAATTGAGTTGATGCAAGCTGGTGCTATTGATATGACAAAAGCTAGTGCCTCTCCAATAGAGGGGTTTGTTAAAGAGTATGCAATTTTTTCTATGCCATACCTATTTAATAGTTATGATCACTTTTTAAAAGTGTTAAAAAGTCCTGTTGGTGATGAGTTTTTAGAGATGACTGAAAAAAGTGGATTCGTGGGATTAGGTTATTTTACAGCGGGAACTAGAAACTTTTATGGTTCAAAACCAATTGAATCACCAGATGATTTAAAGGGATTAAAAATAAGAGTTCAGCCCAGTAATACAGCTATAAAAATGGTTGAATACTTAGGTGGAACGGCAACACCACTGTCTTATGGGGAGCTGTATACGGCACTGCAACAAAAAGTTGTAGATGGAGCTGAAAATAATATTTCAGCTATAACAACAGATAGACATGGAGAGGTATCAAAGTTTTATTCATATGATGAACATACAATTGTACCAGATGTTTTCTTTATTAGTAATTCTACTTGGAAAAAGCTAAATGATGAGCAAAAGAGAATCTTTAAAGAGTCAGCAGAGGAAGCTTTTGAATATCAGGTAGCCCTATGGGATGAGATGGAAAAAATACAGATAGAGCAGGCCAAAGAGATGAATGTAAAGTTTGTACATCCAGATAAAAAACCATTTCAAGAGAAAGTTAAACCTATGTACAGTGAGTTGATGAAAAATGAAACAATGGCAAGATTGATCAACTCTATTCAAAATACAAATTAAAAGGGGAGCTAATAATGGAAAGCATAAGAAATAAGATAAATAAAATAATCATTTTATTTTCCTCGCTAGTTTTAACATTGCTAGTTTTAGCGGTTACTTGGCAGGTTATATCAAGATATGTATTAAATAATCCAAGTACATTCACAGATGAGTTTTCAAGATTCAGTTTAATATGGGTAGGACTATTGGGAGCAACATACTCTTTTGGAGTAAAGGCTCACCTGTCAATAGATCTTCTTTTTAGTAAACTATCAAAAGAGAAAACAGTAAAGTTGCAGATATTGATATCAATAATCATATTGATATTTATACTGTTGGTTCAAGTAATTGGAGGAGGACAACTGTCATTGAATACAATGGGGCAGCTATCGCCATCTTTACAAATCCCTATGGGAGTTGTATATTCAATACTTCCTATTTCAGGAGTAATAAATCTGTTATATATGTTAATAGATATAGTTGAATTAAAAGGTATTTTAAAGGAGGGGGATAGATAATGGCTTTGACAATAAGTGTTTTATTTATAAGTTTTTTTATCCTATTAGCTATAGGAACACCAATATCTATAGGAATTGGGTTAGCTTCTTTTTTAACAATACTTATTAATCTACCTTTTGATGTGGCAGTTATAGCATCAGCTCAAAAGATGATAACTGGAATGGATAGCTTTACACTGCTAGCAATACCATTTTTCATTCTTTCAGGAAGTATAATGAATACTGGTGGAATTGCTATAAAGTTAGTTAATTTTGCTAAACTTATCGGTGGAAGATTACCAGGGTCATTGGCTCAAGTTAATGTTCTAGGAAATATGCTATTTGGATCGATATCTGGATCAGCAGTAGCGGCAGCAGCAGCCATTGGGGGAACATTGGATCCTTTACAGAAAAAAGAGGGATATGATCCAAAATTCTCAGCGGCAGTAAATATAGCTTCATCACCAACAGGGCTACTTATTCCACCTAGTGGATCTCTAATTGTTTTCTCTTTAGTGAGTGGAGGAACATCTATAGGAGCTTTATTCGTAGCAGGTTATATACCTGGAATACTGATGGGACTTAGTGTTATGATAATCGCATATTTTATTGCTAAAAAGAATAACTACCCAGTTGAAGAAAAAGTTTCATTTGGAGAAGCGACAAAAGTTGTTTTAGATGCCATTCCAAGTTTATTATTAATAGTTATAGTTATAGGTGGAATAATAGCAGGAATCTTTACTGCGACAGAGGCTTCTGCAATATCGGTAGTATATACGCTGTTCCTATCAGTTGTAGTCTATAAAAGTTTAACGTTTGAACATATGCAAACAATTTTTAAAGATACAATAAAAATGACTGGAATAATAATGTTTCTAATAGGTGCGTCAAGCATAATGTCTTGGGCAATGGCATTTTCAACAATACCTCAATTTATAACAAATGCAATTTTAGGATTATCAGATAATAAAATTATAATTCTATTATTGATGAATGTTATTCTATTGATAACAGGAACATTTATGGATTTAACACCAGCGATTTTAATATTTACACCAATATTCCTACCAATTGCAACAAAGTTGGGATTGCATCCTGTGCATTTTGGAATAATGTTAGTATCGAACTTATGTATAGGAATTTGTACTCCACCAGTGGGAAGTGTTCTATTTATAGGGTGTGGAATAGCTAAGGTAAAAATTGAAGAGGTGATAAAAGAGTTGATACCATTCTTCATTGGTTTAATTATAACGCTTTTAATGATAACATATATTCCATGGATAAGTTTAGGGCTACCAAAACTATTTAAATTATTATAAAAAGATTGTATAAGGAGGGTGAGGGTAAAGTAAATTTACCCTCATAAGTATATTATGGGAATAAAATTGAACTATCTATTTGAGAAAGTAGACAATGGAGAGAATATAGTAACATTTGCTTCAAAAGAGTTAAATTTAGAGGTAAAAATTTCGATTTTAGAAAAAGACATATTTAAAGTGACGTTTTTAAAAGAGGGGAGATTAAAGCTTGGAAAAACTTGGACTGTAACACCTGGAATGGAGGATTTTCCAATGGAGGGAAGAGATAGATTCGATCACTCTGTATTCCAACTGCCAGAGTTTGAAATTCTAGAAACTCAAGATACAGTGACTATCTCAACAGAGATTTTAAAAGTTATAGTAAATCTTAATGGTATGAAGATGACTTGGTTTGGAAAAGTTGAAAATGAATGGGTAAAGATAGCTCAAGATAGAAAAACTCAAGCTTATAATTTCGGATATTGGGATGAAAATATATATCACTATTTAGAAAGAGACTTAAAAGAGCAATACTTTGGATTTGGAGAAAAAAGTGGAAAAGTAAATAAACACTTTAGAAGAATGAGAATGAAAAATCTAGATCCAATGGGGTATGATGCAGAATATAGTGATCCACTATATAAACATATACCATTTTATATAACTAGAAATCCAGAGACTAAATATTCATTTGGATTATTTTATGATAACTTCTCAACAGTTACTTTTGAAATGGGAACAGAGCTAGATAATTATCATGGGTTATATAGATATTTTGAAGCTAAAGATGGAGATTTAGATTACTATGTTATCGCTGGTCCACAAGTAAAAGATGTAACAGAAAGATTCTCATGGTTAACAGGAAAAACTATTTTTTCACCAAAATGGAGTATAGGATATTCAGGATCAACTATGACCTATACTGATCTACCAGAGTCACAAAAACTCTTAAATAACTTCTTAGAGGATTGTAAAAAACATGTTATTCCATGTGATTCATTCCAGCTATCTTCAGGATATACATCTATTGGAGATAAGAGATATGTATTTAACTGGAATAATGAAAAATTCCCAAATGTAAAGGAGTTTACAGATAACTACCATTTAAATGGTGTTAGGCTTTGTGCTAATATAAAACCAGCATTTTTACATGATCATCCAAAGTTTAATGAGATGAAGGAGAGAGGGTTATTTGTAAAAGAGAGAAATAGTGAAAATCCAGAGTTAGTTCAGTTCTGGGATGACAATGGAGCATATATAGACTTTACAAATAGAGAGGCTATTGATTGGTGGAAAGAAAATGTAAAGGAAAAGTTATTAGAGTTAGGGATTGACTCAACTTGGAATGACAATAATGAATATGAAATTTGGGATTCAAAAGCGAGATGTAATGGATTTGGAGAGGAATTGGATATAGAGTTAATAAGACCTATTCAAACTTTACTTATGATGAAATCATCTTTTGAAGCGCAAAAAGAGTTTGATGGAAATGTAAGACCATACCTTATCTCAAGAGCTGGATGTCCTGGGATGCAAAAGTATGTTCAAACATGGTCTGGAGACAATAGAACAGAGTGGAAAACATTGAGATATAACAACTATATGGCAATAAGTTTAGCTCTTTCAGGAGTATATAATTTAGGGCATGATGTTGGAGGATTTTCAGGTCCAGCACCAACACCAGAGTTATTTGTAAGATGGGTACAAAATGGAATCTTCTATCCAAGATTTACAATACACTCTTGGAATGATGATAAAACAGTTAATGTACCATGGATGTATCCAGAGGTGTTACCTGAGATAAAAAAAGCTATGGATTTTAGAAGAAAAATAACTCCATATATATATAATTTACTTTATAGAGCTCATACAGAGGGGACTCCTGTAATGAAACCAACTTTCTATAACTATGAAAATGATAGAAATACATTTAATGAAAATGATGAGTTTTTATTGGGTGATGATATGTTAGTGGCAACTGTAGTCACTGAGGGAGAGAGAGTGAGAAAGGTATATCTACCTGAAGGTAACTCTTGGTATGACTATAATACTAATAAACTATACAGTGGTGGACAAACTATAGAGGTTGAAGCGGATTTAGCTACATTCCCATTATTTATAAAAGAGGGAGCTATCTTACCTATAAATGCCACTGACAACTATAGTTTTGAAACAAAGGATGAGGATAGAAGAGCCTTTGTTATATATGCAAATGAAATAACTGGGAAATCAGAATTTGTATCTTTTGAAGATGATGGATTAACTCAAAACTATAAGATGGGTAGCTGTGCAAAAATAACAGTTAAAGTGGAAACAAAAGAGGAGTCTATTGAAGTGAGCATTGAGAAAGATGGAGATACGGCATTTATTCAGGATGATTATCAAATTTTTGTAATAGATTCTAAAAATAGAAAAGTAGTGAAAATATAAGCAGAGCCATATTGGCTCTGCTTTTTTAAATCTTTTCATGCTCCTCAACTCTTTTTCCATAGTTTTTAAATCTTTCCATCATGGATGTCATCTCCTCAACTGATAGAGAGACAGGCTCACCCATGGACTTAGCTCTACAGAAAAGTTCAGCACAGAACTCAACATCTAAAGCTATGGAAAAAGCCTCCTTTAGAGTTTTTCCCCCAGTGATTAGACCATGGTTAGCAAGAAGAGCAGCTTTTCTATCCCTCATGGCTTCAAAGGCATTTTTAGCCAGTTTTACAGTTCCATAAGTGGCATACTCAGCACATCTAATATCCACTCCAGCAGTGGCTAAAATATAGTGAATAGGAGGTAAACCTATATTAAGACATGAGATAGTTGTGGAAAACATACTGTGTGTATGTACAACAGCATCTATATCATCCCTATATTTATAGAAAATTCTATGCATATCACACTCACTAGATGGAACTCTATGACCCTCTACAATCTCTCCTGTGGAAACATCTATAATAACAATGTCTTCAGGTTTTATATCAAAATAAGCGATACCACTGGGAGTGATACCCATCAATCCCAACTCTCTATTAAAAATACTTAGATTTCCCCCAGTTCCCTTGGTTAAACCCTCTGTAATCATTTTTTTTCCATAGCTAATAAGTTCTTCTCTCTCTTTTTCTAAAAGCATAGTATTCTCTCCCTTAAAAAAGTTCTATATAATCTTTTCCATATTTGAATTTATCCTGATTGAACAGAATCTTTAAAGCTAAAGTGATGTTTTTTGTCTGAGCTTTCTTTTGAGTATTTTTATCATTAAAATCATCCATCTCCTTTACATGGGATGAACCAGTTGTTCTTCTTATCATCTCACAAGCACAATACCCAGCAGTATCTTTTAAAACACTATCCAAATACCAAAGTTTAAACTTCTCATTGGTTTTGGCAAAGTGTTCAGTGGCATATCTATCCCAAACCTCAAGAAAATCAATTTTAAAGTTATCTATAAAACTCTCAATTTGAGTTAAAACATACTCCTTGTACTGAATATTTCCTAAAGCCTCATGATAACAGGCATCCATAAAGAGATTTGCCAAAAACATCCCAATATCAAAGCCCATAGGACCATAGAATGAAAACTCAGTGTCTATAAACTTTAAACTGTTCTCTTTGACAAAGATACTTCCACTGTGAGCATCTCCATGAAGAAGAGCCTGAGCGTTACACATGAAGTTATGTTTTAGCTTAGCCACTTCAAAAGCTACCTTTTCATCATTGAAAACCCTCTCTTTAACAAAGTCCAAAAGGTGCTCATCTATTCTATTTCTAGATGCTAAAAAAGCTGAGTTAGTAAGAACTAGGTGCTCTGTTAAATCACATAGATCCTTATTGATAAATTTTATAACCTCATCTTTTTTAGATTTGCTATCCAGTACAATATCACTGGTTCTAAGGAGTGTGTTGGCAAAGAAGTTAGCTGCATCTTTTCCTAGATTTGGGAATACAGTTCCATTGATCATAGCGGTTCTAAGAATCTCATGACCTGTTAAGTCCTCCATGGCTATAATATATCTTGTAGGGTCATAGTTATAGACAATAGGAACCATATTTGGAGAGAGTTTTCCCTGAGTCATAAGTCCCATAGCTTCAATCTCACCTCTTTTAGCATCCAGTTTCATCTCAACAGAAGTTCTAGCATAGGGAAGAGACTGTTTTAAAATAAGAGATTTTCCTGAATTTGAATCCACAACTCTAAAAACATTATTTAGATTACCATCTCCAATCTCTTTACAACTTAAACCCTCTCTATCCTTAAAAAAGTTTAAAGTTTCAACAGAATATGTAAGTGCGGAATCCTCATTTAAAATCTCATAAGCTGTTATACTCATCTACTCCACCTCTCTCATTTTAGCTAAGCTCTCTTTATAGTCTGGTCTAGCTATACCTTTCTCACAGATAATTGCAGTGATCAGTTCATTTGGTGTAACATCAAAACATGGATTATAAACCTTTATACCATAAGGGGCAGTTCTTTTTCCAAATCCCTCTGTAATCTCCTCATCAGGTCTTAATTCAATGGGAACATCACTCCCCTTTTCCATAGAGAAATCCACACTGGCAAAAGTTGAAGCCACATAGAATGGGATATTGTGATATTTTGCTAAAACAGCAACATTGTAAGTACCTATTTTATTTATTGTATCTCCATTGGCAGCAATTCTATCACTGGATACAACAACAGCGTCAATAAGACCCTGCTGCATACAGTACGCAGCCATATTATCACAGATTAAAGTCACGTCCACTCCAGCTTTTTGAAGCTCATGAGCGGTTAATCTAGAACCCTGTAAAAGTGGTCTTGTTTCATCTACAAAGGCTTTTATATTCATACCTCTCTCTTTTGCCAAATAGAATGGAGCCAGTGCAGATCCTCTTATAACAGTGGCATAACTTCCAGCATTACAATGGGTTAAAACAGTCATTCCATCTTTTAGTAAAGATAGAGCAAACTCCCCAACCTTAGCACAATCATCTATATTTTCCTGTCTGATCTCATGACATCTATTTAAAATGGCTTTTTTTATCTCAGGAACAGAGAGATGAGCATTTTTTAGGGCACACTTTCTAATCTTATCCACCATTACAAAGAGTTTAACAGCAGTTGGTCTAGCTGTGTCCATATAGTCACAAACTTCAAGAACCCTATCCACAAACTTTTTAGAATCTGTTTCATCTGATTTCCAAACTCCTAAATATACACCATAAGCTCCACCGATACTTAGTGCACCAGCTCCTCTAATTGTAAGAGTTTTAATGTAGTGGTGCATCTGCTTTTCATCAGTAACCGTTAAAAATACAGTTTCTGTTGGAAGCTTAGTTTGATCCAAAATAATAGCCCCATTATCACTCCACTCTATTGAATATATAAGATCTTTTTCAGTTTTCATATATTTTCTCCTCCCATTGCAATTTTTAATATATTAACAATATCCTTGGCATTTAATTTGACATAGTTTCCCATAGTTTCTCTATCACCTAAAGCTTTTTTTGCCATGAACTCAAAGTGCTCATCTGGAATGTTTAACTCCTTTAAAGTTGTAGCTAATCCAAGGGATTTAAGGAAGATTTCCAAAGCCTCAATTCCATTTTCACAATTAAATATATTTTTTGAAAAACTCTCAATTTTTTTAGGATTAAACTGTTTAACATATTTCAACCAAGCTGGAAAAATAACAGCCATTCCAGCTCCATGATTTAAATCATAAATAGCACTAATCTCATGTTCAATTCTATGAGATGACCAATCCGCCACTCTTCCACAAGCAATCATGCCATTGTGAGCAACAGTAGCTGTCCACATAATCTCTGCACAGGTATTATAATCTTTAGGATTTTCTAGATATTTAGGTCCAAGTTTAATAATAGTTCTCATAGCAGCTTCAATTAAGGAGTCACTTAATTCAACATTTTCAGTTGGAGAGAAATATCTCTCCATAAGATGCGATAAAATATCCACAACTCCACAGCACATAAGTTTTTGAGGTATAGAGAAACAAACTTGAGGATCAAGTATAGCAAACTCAGGAATATTAAATTCTGTATCACAAACAGCCTTAGTCGAATCCTCCTCCCTAGTGATAATACTACTTTCAGACATCTCTGATCCAGCTCCAGGAATTGTTAAAACAACTCCAACCTTTAAAGAGGTAGTGGGTTTATCTTTACCTATAAAAAAGTTCCAAACATCACCAATATAAGGTGTACCAAGAGCAATAGCTTTGGAGGAATCAATAACACTACCACCCCCCACAGCTAATATAAAATCAATATCATTATCTATACATAAATCGATACCTCTTTCCACAAGAGATAGTCTTGGATTTGGAACGACTCCAGGCAGTTCAATAAAATCTATATTATTTTCTTTTAAGGACTCAACTACAGTATCATAGATACCAAGTTTTTTAATTAGTTCTCCCTCATAGTGCAACAAAATTTTAGAAGAATATGGTTTTATATATTTACCAACACTTTTAAAGCTATCTTTTCCAAAAATTATTCTGGTAGGACTTTTAAAATTGAAACTCTCCATCTGTACCTCCTATTGAAATATGTTATAATACACTATATATAATTCTAAAACTGTAAAAAATCAAGTAAAGGGGGCATTAAGTGTTTTACAACACTCAAATAAAAGATGAAAAAAGGGTCTTGTTTAGATGTTTATGAATATTTTAAAGAAAAAATATTAAATGGAGATTTAAAAGCAGGAGAGAAACTCCCATCTTTAAGACAGGTATCTATGAAAAAGAGACTGAATACAACAACGGCGTTAAAAGGGTATGAGATGTTGGAGAGAGAGGGGTATATCTTTAAGGTTTTAGGTAAGGGAAGCTTTGTAAGTGAGAGCAGAGATTTCTCTATTAACTTGGACAATAGATTAATTTTAGAAAGAGCTTTAATAACAGAGGAGGAGAAGAAAAATCTTATAGATTTTTCAAAGGATGAGATAGATTCTATAAAATTAATTGGACTGGATTTAAGAAATATAATGCTTAAAGTTTTGGTATTAAATGATGATATGTTTGAAGAGGAAAATTTAAAGGGAAGTAGGACTTTAAGAGAGGGAATAGCTGATTATTTAGAGGGGATAGATATCTTTATTTCAAATGAAGAGATAGTGGTTTTAAACAGTTCACAGCAATGTTTAAATACAATTTTAAAGCTATTTTTTAAGAAAAAAGGGGAGATAAGTATTGTGGTCTCAGATCCTACAAAATATAAGGCATTAAATCTATTTAAAGAGAGAGCAGATGTAAAGGGTGTTCATCTTTTAGAGGATGGATGGGATTTTCAAGATTTTGAAGAGATTTTAAAAAATAATAAAATAGATTTTGTATATGAGAGCTTTAATTATCAAAATCCCTCTGGAATAGTTTGGTCTGATGAGAAAAAGGAGAGGCTTCTTAAGTTGGCACAAGAGTATGATTTCTACATAATAGAGGAGGATAATAACTCAGAGTTTTACTATACGGAAGAGAAACCAAAAGCATTGAAATATTTTGATAGGAGAGGAAAAGAGAGAGTATTTTATCTTAAAGACCTAGCTAAATGCATACATAAAGAGATGAAGATAGCGTATATGATTATCCCCCCTATTTTTAGAGAGCGTTTGGAGTTTGAAGTTTTAAATTCAGAGATAACTCCAGGAAACTTTACTCAAAAAACATTAGAATATTTAATAAAAAATGGTATCTACTCAGAGAGTTTAATAAAAATAAGAGAAAAAATAAAGATTAGATACGAATATATGGTTGAAAGATTAAAAAAGATGAAAGGGATAAGACTTATGCATAGTCCAGGGGGTGGAAGGTCAATCTGGATTAAATTGAGTCAAAATATCGATGAAAAAGAGTTTTATTATCTTTGTAAAAAAAATGGCGTTTCCATTCTACCAGGGACTATCTTTTATTGGGATAAAAGAGTTGATTCAAAAATTAGATTAAGTTTTGTTGGAATAGAAAAAGAGGAGATAGAAAAGGGATTAAATATAATTGAAAATGCTATAAATGAGATAGATAAAAAAGTGTTATAAAACACTTTATTGAGCGTTTCCTTGATTAAAAAAAAATTGTGAGCTAATATCATAGCAATAAATTTCTTTTAAGGGGAGCGTGAATAAAGATGTTGGATAAAAAGGATAGTTATAAGAGCTTTATGGGATTAACACCTCTAATCTTATTTGTGATAATGTTTTTAGTGACAGGGATAGTGACAAAAGATTTTTCAAGTATGCCTGTCTTAGTAGGATTTATGTTTGTACTAGCTTATGCATTGTCATTGAATAGGAAGGATAAGAAGATATCTCTTGAGGAAAAAGTAGAGATTTTTGCTAGAGGTGGTGGAGAATCAACTATAATTTTGATGGTTACAATTTTTATATTAGCAGGAGCATTTTATTCTGTTGCTAATGCTATGGGGTCAGTGGATGCAACAGTAAATTTTGGTCTGAGCATTTTACCATCTAAAGCCATATTGCCAGGTATTTTTATAATAAGTTGTATCATTTCCTTTGCAATGGGAACATCTATGGGAACAATTACAGCGATAGTTCCAATTGCAATAGGTATGTCTCAGCAGACAGGATTGGATATATCTCTTTTGATGGGAACTGTTGTTGGAGGAGCAATGTTTGGGGATAACCTATCTTTTGTTTCAGATACAACAATAGCTGCTGCAAGAACACAGGGGATAGAGCTAAGAGATAAATTTAAAATGAATGCCTTAATAGTTTTACCAGCTGTAATATCAACGATTATAATTTTGGCTTTAGTTCCTGAAGCTAAGGGAACAGTGGAAGTTGGGGAATACTCTTTAATAAAGATACTACCATATATCTCTATCATAGTGAGTGCTTTAATAGGATTAAACGTAATGGTGGTATTAGCCATTGGAATTGGAACAGGAGCGATTTTAGGATTATCACTTGGAGCATTTAATTTTGTGGAGTTATTAGGATTTATTCAAAGAGGGTTTGGATGGATGCAAGATCTTTGCTTAATTGCCATAGTAATAGGAGGGATAATAGCTCTAATGGATTATTATGGTGGAGTAAACTACCTTCTAGATAAGATAACATCTAAAATAAAAAGTAAAAAGGGAGCAGAAGCTGGAATAGCAACTTTAGCTGCACTAATTGACGTTGCAACAGCTAATAATACAATCTCCATAGTGACAGCTGGTCCATTGTCAAAAGATATATCTAAGCAGTATGCAATAGATTTAAGAAGAACTGCTAGTTTATTAGATATTTTTTCTTCAGCTTTTCAAGGATTGCTTCCATATGGAGGGCAACTTCTTGTAGCTGCGGGATTAGCTCAGATATCTCCAATGGAGATAGTTCCATATAATTATTACTCATTTTTAATGATTTTATTTGGAGGATTATCAATTGTATTTAATATACCTAAATTAAAAGGATATCAAAAAGAAACAATAATAGAGCAAAAAGCTGAAGAGGAGATTTTTTAGAATAATAAAATAAAGAGACCGATTAAAAAATATTTTTTAGTCGGTCTTTTTTTCTTGCTAAATGTTATAAAAAAAAGTATCATATTAGATATAAAAGAGTTAGGAGATTATAATAATGAGAAAGAGTAGTAGTGATAATATCTATGAAACGATAAAAAATGATCTGTTAGTTGGAAATATCGATTTTGGTGATAAAGTAGTAGAGATTGACTATGCAAATAAATTAAATGTTAGTAGAACTCCTTTAAGAGAAGCTATAAAGAAGTTAGAGATTGAAGGAATAATTGAGAGATTACCAAATGGTAGACTTAGAATTATGGATATAACTCCACAAAAAATAGATGAGATATTCGAAATTAGAATATGCCTTGAAGGCATTTTATTTGATTCTATTGTAAAAAATAAAAATGGAGTAGATAGAATATACCAAAATCTAATTTTAACAAAATATCTTATAGACACTGAAAATTGGGATGAAGCTAGAAGATTATTTTTAGAGTACAATTCATTGGTGTATTCAGCATCATCACTAGAATATGCTGTAAAAATATTAAGACACTACGATTTTATAATATCAGCATTAAAAAGAAAATCTTTAAAAAGTGAGAGTAGAGTTTTAAAAGCTTACAATGAGCATTTAGAGATTATAAGTTTACTTAGAGATGGAGAGTTAGAAAAGGCAAAAGAAGCTAATAAACTTCATCTATTAAATGCTAAAGAGATAGTAAAAAAGACCATCAAATAGATTTTGACGGTCTTTTTTTATTAAAACATCTTTATAGATAGGGCAAATGCCATCATTATTAAAGAAACACTAAATAAACCTACAAAAGAGTATTTAATATGATCTTTTAACTCAATACCAGCAAGTCCTATTCCTAAGAAAGTTGCAGGCACTAGTGGACTTATGAAAAGAGAAAGATTTTTACCAATAGTCATAGCTACAGCCATACTTAAAGGTGTTATTTCAAAGTTCTTTCCAACTTCAATAGCAAGAGGCATTAGTCCATAGAAATAAGAGTCAGTTCCTAAAACTAATCCAAGAGGTAGTGATAGAACACCCATTAAAATATGAAGTTGTGAAGCAATAAATGCTGGGATAACTTTTAAAAGAGGGATTGTCATCGCTTCTAACATTCCACTATTACCTAAAATTCCAACCATAACTCCAGCTCCTAACATAACAGATGATACATCAAGGGCAGCAGGTGCATGTGCTTTTAATCTATTTTTTTGATCTTTAGGATTAGGGTAGTTAACAACTAGTGCAATGGCACATCCAATCATAAATACAAAGTATGGAGGGAAAGTATTAATTAAAAGTAAAACTAAAACTCCAAGAGTTAAAAGCATATTAAATGCAGTTAGTTTAGGTCTTTTTAACTCATCCTCTTTCTTTTGAGAGATATGTGTTCCCTCTTCTATTTCAAATTCTGGAGAGCTTTTTTCTAAAATACCAGCTCCATTAAATTTTACTTCTCTCATAGCACCAAAAATAGCAAGTCCTATTGTAGTTACAACTCCTAAAATTTGAATAGGAATCATAATATGCCATAGATCATTAGGGTTCATACCTAAAACAGTAGCTGCTCTAGCTACAGGACCTCCCCAAGGTAGAAGATTCATAACTCCCATACCAGCTCCAACTATCATAAGTAGAAGTTGAGGACGGATATTAAGTTTTTTATAAAGCGGTAGTAAAGCTGGAACTGTAACTAAAACAGTTGTAACAGTGGCACCGTCAAGGTGGGAGAAAATGGCAACGATGGCAGTGACAACGGCAACTGCAATAACATTTGTACCAGCTTTTTTAACCAACTTATCAACAATAACGTCAAACATCCCGGCATCAGACATTAGACCGAAGAAAGTAACAGAGAAAATAAATAAAACAGCCATTTCACTAGTTTTACCAACACCTTTTTTAACAAAGGTTACAATTTCTGGAAATGAAAAACCAGCTAGGATAGCAGCAATAAAAGGTATTGTAATAAATACAACTAACGGTATAGTTTTTGATTTAAAAAGAAAATACATCATAGCAAAAAGCATAATAAAACCAGCAAGGGCTAGTAACATAATAAAACCTCCCAAAAATCTCATTTTATAATTGAACAATTGTATACAAAAATTCTCGTTGTGCAAATTATAAATATTTGTTTTGAAAAAGTCAATATATTTTTTTAAAAAACATTACTTTCCAAAAACTAACATAT
>NZ_DBGBQB010000023.1:0-14875 GCF_048470075.1 Cetobacterium sp.
GTATAAGAAAAAAACCTCTCCAATTTGGAGAGATTTTTTTACATCTCAAATATATTATTTATTTTTAAAATATTTTTATCCAAAACCTCAAATTCAATATAAGTATAGATATCTTCAACACTATCTTGATCTTTATTTTCAAAGGCGATAACACCTTCATTTAAGCAATCTTGAATCTCTCTTTCACTTAAATCGTTGTGTATACTATAGTAATTGTTTTCAATCATAAAATTATTTAACTCTTCAAAAGTTAATTTTTTTCCCACTAAGGAAAGTTCATTTTTTAACATAAGTTCCTCCTATAAATTAGAACATAATAGCGTAGTGAATACCAAACGATTCATTATTTTTGTTTGAACTATGCTGATCAACTTGAGAAAAATGATTATTTATCTGATATGTATAACTTAGAGATAGATTGTTATTTAAGTAAAATCTAATTTGATTTTGCCACTGTAAAGAATCATGGGTTTGTTTATCTGATTCAGAACTATTTTTAGCCCCAAAATCATAGTCTAACCATCCGCTAAAACCAAATTTCATACCATTTTCAAATTTATATATAGTACCCCCATAAGCTATATTAAATAGGTACCCATCCCATTGGTCCTCGTTTCTACCATAGTTTTTATCAACATATCTAGCATACAAATTTGTTTTAAAATAATCAAATTTCATATATTTCATCTCTGGAATAGAGATATAGTTACCAATACCAACATAATATTTTCTAAGCCCCTTGTTTTGTCCATTCCATTCGCTTTTTCCGTGAACATTATCAAAGTCGAATTGAGTGGCAATAAACCATTCAGATACAGGTCCTATGGAAAGATTTTTTCCCACTAATCCATCTATAGATACTCTAGGGGAAATCTCACCATATGTATAGTTATTATCAACTCCATTTTTATCACTTAAACTTGGGTCTTTAAATATGTTGGATCTATCAACAAACCAGTATAGATCTAAAAGATCATATCGAGTAGTTCCCTGGATTTCAAAAATAACATCTTTTTCTGATGTACCCCATCCATTTGGTAAAGCGTTTCCTTTGATTAAACTACCCTCTAAAACTGTGAAGTTCCAAGGCTCATATTTAGCAAAAGAAACTGTAGAAAGACAAAGTGAACCTAAAAATAAAAATTTTTTTAACATATTTCCTCCGTGATCAATATTTTTGCATAAAATTAGAAATCTCATGCAATAAAAATTCTATGTTCTCTTTTGTAAGTACACAAACTCTAAAAAAATTATTATTTAACATATCAAAAGATTCAGCTTTTCTAATAATGATCCCCTTTTTAGATAGGAACTCATAAAGATTATCTGAATTAAACTCTGAAGTTAAAATTTCACATAGAATAAAATTACTACTTGAATTATAGACTTTAAAATTTTTAAATTTTTTTAATCCACTATATAGTAACTCAAAGTTCTCTTTAAATTTTCTGTGACACATATTGATAAAATCAGTATCTTTAAACATTGCCTCACCCATAATATCAGCAAAAATATTTATATTCCATAGATTTGGAATAGAGCTTAAAGAGTTTAAAATATCCCCTTTAGACACAATGGAATATCCCAATCTGATACCAGGAGTAGAAAAGAACTTAGAGGTTCCTCTGATAACTATAAGCTCTTGGCATCTATCTACAAGATTGATGGCAGAGGTTTTAGAAAAATCTGTGAACTCAATATATGTCTCATCAATCATAATTGGTTTTTTAAAATTAAAATATAGTTTTTCTATGTCCTCAAGAGAGATTAGAGTGCCAGTTGGATTGTTGGGGTTACATATAATAATCATATCAAAGTTAGATTTTTTAGTGGTCTCAATAACCTCATTGATATCTATTTGGAACTCACTCTCTTTTTTATAAAAAAATTTGGTGATTTTAGAACCTATATTTTTTAGCTCTTTTTCATACTCAGAGTATGCTGGAGATAAGAGCAAAGTATGCTTAGGATTGATTACCTTTATACTTGAAGCTATCAGTTCAGTAGCTCCACTGCCCAAAACAATATTTTCTGGATTACATCTACAATACTCGGCAATACTAGCTTTTAACTCTGTATAATCAGGATCTGGATACACACTGGCCAGGTGTAAATTAGCTCTTAATTTTTCAACACCTTTGGGACTAAGACCAAAAGGATTTATATTTGAACTAAAATCTATAATCTGATTTTCATCGATACCAAGTGTTTCAGACAGTTGATGAAGATTTGCTCCATGATTACTTTTCATAAAACCCCTCCATTATTTAAAATATACAACTATTTTAACAAATATAGTTTTTTTTTGCAAAAGAATGTTATAAAATATAGGTATAATTAAAATAAAAGGGGAATAAATTATGAGAAATCCAAAAGTAGTAGTAATTGGAGGGGGAAGTGGACTGTCTGTAGTTCTAAGAGGATTAAAACACTTTCCAATAGATATAACAGCCATAGTGTCTGTTGCAGATAGTGGAGGAAGTAGTGGAATTTTAAAAAAAGAGTTCAATATACCCGCTCCAGGAGATTTAAGGAATGTAATGATAGCTTTAAGCAATGTAGAACCTTTGATTGAGGAGGTTTTTCAGTACCGTTTTAAAGAGAATTCATCCATAGGAGCGCATCCATTAGGTAATCTATTGATTACAGCAATGACAGAGATAACTGGGGATGTTCAGGTAGCGCTGAGAAGACTTAGGAAATTATTTAATATAAATGGAAAGATATTGCCAGCAACTTTAGAAAAAATAGAGTTAATAGCTGAAAAGACAAGTGGAGGATTTGTATTTGGAGAATCGGATATACCTGTTTTAGGTGAGAAGATAAAAAGAGTTTTCTATGATGGAGAGGTGAGCAGTCCAAAGGAGAATATAAAGGCTATTGAGGAGGCTGATTTAATTGTGTTTTCAATTGGAAGTCTCTATACAAGCATCATTCCAAATTTGCTATTGGAAAATATGCAGGAAGCCTTAAAAAAGTCTAAGGCTCAGAAAATATATATATGTAATGCTATGGGGCAGATGGGGGAAACAGAAAATTATAGCGTTGCAGATCATATAGAGTCAATAAATAGACATGTGGGCTTTGATATGATTGATAAAGTTATTGTAAACTCTGTTGAGATTCCAGAGGAGATAGTGGAGAGATATAAAGAGGAGGGAAGCACACCAGTAGATTTAGATATAAATAGATTGAAAAAAATGAGAGTAAAGGTAATAAAAGAACCTCTGATAAAGATTGATTCAGAGAAAAGAGTTAGGCATCTATCATATAAGTTAGCAGCAGTTGTATATTCTCAAATAGACAATTTAGAAAACTTTTATGAGGAATAAATATAAAAATAGGAGGAGAGAATGTTATTAAAAAAAGAGAATGGATGGAAAAATGAAAATCTAGACAAAAAAGAGATTTTTAAATTTTGTCAAGGTTACAAAGAGTCATTAGATTGTGGAAAAACAGAGAGAGAGTATGTTAAATTCGGTTTAGAGTTAGCTAAAAAAAATGGATTTGTATGCGCCAGTACAAAGGATAAACTAGAGAGTGGGGATAAGGTTTATTATGTGAACAGAGAGAAAAATTTAGTTTTAGCAGTTATTGGAAAAGAGAGGATAACAAAGGGAATAAACTACGTTGTTTCTCATATAGATTCACCGAGAATTGATTTAAAACAAAACCCTCTATATGAAGAGTTGGAGTTAGGATATATGAAAACACACTACTATGGAGGAATAAAAAAGTATCAGTGGGCATCAATTCCACTGTCTTTACATGGAGTTGTCATACTGGCAAATGGAGAAAAAAAAGAGATTATAGTAGGGGAAAAAGAGGATGATCCAGTATTTACAATACCAGATTTACTTCCACATCTTGCTGCTAAATATCAAGGGGATAGACAGGCTGGTGAAGTTATAAAAGGTGAGGAGCTACAAATTATAGTGGGCTCTATACCAACAACAATAAAAAATAGTGAGATAAAAGAGCTGATAAAATACCAAATTTTAGAGGTGTTAAATAAAGAGTATGGTATGATAGAGGAGGATTTTATATCGGCAGAGTTCCAGTTAGTTCCAGCATTTAAAGCCAAAGATATAGGTTTAGATAGATCTCTTATAGGAGCGTATGGACAAGATGACAGAGTATGTGGGTATACATCTTTAAAAGCCATATTAGATATGGAAAAAACTCCTGAAAAAACAGCTGTCTGTTTCTTGGCTGATAAGGAGGAAACAGGCTCTCATGGATCAACAGGACTACAATCCAACTATTTAGAGTATTTTACAAGTGATCTAATAAATAGAGTTCAGGGAACATACAGTGATTTGGATTTAAGAAATACACTTTGGAATTCAAATGCACTATCTTCAGATGTAAATGCAGCTATGGATCCAATATTTAAAGGAGTACATGAGGCTCAAAATGCGGCAAAATTAAACTATGGGATAGTTGTAACAAAGTTTACAGGAGCCAGAGGAAAAAATGGAACAAATGATGCTGATGCAGAGTATGTATGGAGTATAAGAAACCTATTAAATACACATGGAATAACTTGGCAGATTGGAGAGTTAGGAAAAGTAGATGAAGGTGGAGGGGGAACAGTGGCAATGCTTTTAGCAGAAGTTGGAATAAAAACTATTGATGTTGGACCAGCACTTTTAGCTATGCACTCTCCATTTGAAGTATCTTCAAAGCTAGATGTATATGAAACATATAGAACTTATAAGGTTTTCTTTGAAAATATGATTTAATTATAGAAAATTGGTTTAAATAATAAAGCTCTCTATCCTAGACACCGTTTCTAGAATAGAGAGCTTTTAAAAGTTTGTTTAAAAGTTTGTTTGTTTTATAAAAGTTTTTTAGTTTGTTTTCCTTATAGTCAAAAAAATGATGTTACATTCATAAAGACTTTAAGGAAAAAAATGCCAAAATCTCATCATATTTAGTTCCTCCCTCGAAGATAATATACTAAAGATAAATATCCTGACTCTTTTCATTCTACTCGTAAACCTTCCCAGATAAAAATCCAGTGGTATAAAATACTTTCGTCCAAATTACAGTGGCGGGGCCGTAGAGGAATCAAACCTCATTTCCTTATCTAAGTATCCTGTTATGTTATTAACATTAATATGAATATACTCCATATAATATATAAAGTCAAGAGTGAAATTTAATAAAAAAAGTTTCCATTTTTTGATAACATATGTTATCATAACATGTGTTATCATACTTGGAGGTGAAATTAATGAAAATAGGAGATTTAAATATAGAGGTACCAATAATTCAGGGAGGAATGGGGATTAGAGCGTCGATGTCAAGATTAGCTTCAGCAGTAGCGAATCAAGGTGGCATAGGAGTTATATCAGGAACAGCAATCCCAGCTGACGAGTTTAGAGATGAGATTAGAAAAGCAAAAGAGATGATTATAAAGAAGGGTGGAGCACTAGGAGTAAATATAATGGTTGCTGCATCAAACTTTGCAGAAGCGGTTAAAGTATCAATAGAGGAGAAAGTTGACATGATAATTTGTGGAGCTGGATTCTCAAGAGATATTTTTGAAACGGTAAAGGGAACAGGAGTAAAGGTTGTTCCAATAGTTTCCAGTTTAAAATTGGCTAAAATAGCTGAAAAATTAGGAGCAGATGCCATTGTTGTTGAGGGTGGAAATGCTGGAGGACACTTGGGAACAGATAAAGATTCATGGGAGATTATGGAGGAGATAGTAAATGGTGTATCGATTCCAGTCTTTGGTGCAGGAGGAGTTATTACTCCAGAGGATGCAGAAAGAATGATGTCTTTAGGTGTGGATGGAATTCAAATGGGAAGTAGATTTATAGCAACAGAAGAGTGTGAGGTAAGCCAAGAGTTCAAAGAGATGTATGTAAATGCAAAAGAGGGAGATGTAGTTCAGATTATGAGTTCTGCAGGATTGCCAGCAAATGCTATTGTTTCTCCATATGTGAAAAGAGTAATAGATGAGGAGATATTAACACCTAAAAAATGTACAAGCTGTTTAAAAAAATGCAGCAGAAAGTTTTGTGTGAGGGATAGTTTAATAAAGGGTCATGAAGGGAACGCTTTAGAGGGAATTTTCTTCGCAGGAAAAGATGCGTGGAAAATAAGTGAGATACTATCTGTAAAAGAGGTATTTGATCTATTTAAAGGTAAAGTGTTGAGATAGGAAGAAATAAAAATCTAGTATTAATGTACTAGATTTTTTTTTGATTCATGATATAATCAATTGATAAAAATAAAATAGGAGGATCATAGTTGAAAGTTATATTTTTTATTTTAACTTTTTTTGCAGTTTTAGGAGCATTGGACAGGTGTTTAGGAAATAGATTGGGGTATGGAAAAAGGTTTCAAGAGGGAATTTGTGTAGCAGGTCCATTAATATTGGCCATGTTAGGAATTTTATCTATAAGTCCATTGATATCAAAATTTTCAAGACCTTTTGTTGAAAAGCTCTACTTCTTAACTGGAATTGATCCATCAATATATATAAACTCGATTTTAGCAACAGATATGGGTGGGTATTTTTTAGCAAAAGATTTGGCTATGAATGAGAGCTTAATAGATTTTTCAGGGCTTATCTTGGGCTCTATGTTAGGAACAGTTGTTATTTTTACCATGCCTGTGGCCTTTGGGATTATAGATGATATGTCGAAGGAAAATTTTTCTAAAGGAATTTTAAGTGGTGTTGCAACAATTCCTTTAGGATGTCTGGTTGCTGGAGTGATTATGGGGCTTGAAATTATGCTGATAGTATATAATTTGATTCCAGTTGTTATTTTTTCAGGAGTTATCTGTGTTGGACTTTGGTTTTCTCCAGAAAAAACTTGTAAAATATTTGATGGATTTGGTAAAGGGATGACCGTTATTATCACTTTGGGATTGATTTTAACAATAGTTGAAACAATGTTTGGTTATTCGATTATAGAGGGATTAAATCCAATAGATGAAAGCATGAAAGTTGTCACTAGGGTGGCATTAACTCTAAGTGGAGCTTATCCATTCCTATATTTTATTGAAAAATATTTAAAAAATCTTTTAAAAAGGATGGGAGCTATATTGGGAGTAGATGAAAGTGGAACAGCTGGATTTATGGCATCTTTAGTTAGTAGTATACCAATGTTTGGTATTTTTAATAAGATGGATAACAACAGTAAGATAATAAACAGTGCTTTTGCAGTTGCAGGTTCCTATGTTTTTGGAGGTCAATTGGGATTTGTTGCGGGAGTTTCTCCAGATAGTGTAGTGCCCTTTATTGTAGCTAAATTAATATCGGGATTCAGTGCAGTTTACTTAGCTAAGGTAATGTTTATAAATAAAAAAGAGAGAGATAACAATTTTGTCTTAAATAAAAGTTTTAAAATAAACTAGGAGGGATAGATTTGGAAAAAACTATATTGGAACTTAAAGAGAGATATTTAGAAATTTTTGAAGAGTTAAAAGAGCTAAACAGTTTTTTGTTTGAAAATCCAGAGTTAGGTTTAAAAGAGTTTAAAGCTAGAGATAAACATTGTGAATTATTGGAAAAATATGGATTTTTTGTAGAAAAGGGATACTGCGGAATAGAAACTGCCTTTTTAGCAAACTATGTTGGAGAAAAACCAGGACCGAGAATAGCATATTTAGCTGAATACGATGCTCTACCAGAGATAGGACATGGATGTGGTCACAATATTTTAGGGGTTACAAGTAGTGCGGCAGGGATATTATTAAGAGAGTATGTAAATATCTATGGGGGAGAGGTTTTAGTAATTGGAACTCCAGCTGAAGAAACAGATGGAGCGAAAGTTGCCATGGTAAAAGCTGGAGCATTTAATGATATAGATGTGGCTATGATTGTGCATCCAACAAGTGGAGATTTTCATCTAAGAAGTAGCTCAAGTCAAGCTATGGAAGCACTACAGTTTACCTTTAGAGGTAAAACATCTCATGCTGCAGGCTCTCCACATTTAGGAATTAATGCATTAGATGGAGTCATAACGCTATTTAATACGATAAATGCTTTAAGACAACAGATTCTTCCAACAGATAGAGTGCATGGTATTATAACAAAGGGTGGAGAAGCTGCCAATATAATTCCAGATTTAGCAGTGGCAAATTTTTATGTTAGATCAAGAAACAAAAAAGAGTTGGACACTCTTTTAGAGAAGGTTAAAAATTGTGCCAATGGAGCAGCGATCTCTTCAGGTACTAAGTTAGAGATTGAAAATTATGAGACAAGTTTTTTAGACCTAATAACTAATAAAACTTTGATGAGTGTATATGAGGAGAGTTTAAAAGATATTGGAATAGAGGATATGAAAGACTCAGAGGATAGTGGTTCAACAGATGCTGGAGATGTGAGCCATATCTGTGCAACTATACATCCATATATGCCACTTTATAAAGATGTGATTAGTCACAGTAAGGGGTTAGCTGAGTGCACAATAGAAAGTGGTGCATATAGAGGGATGGAGGAAGCAGTTTTAGCCCTAACTTTAACAGGGATTAAGTTATTGAAAGATGAAAGATTAATAGATAAAATAAAGTTGGAGTTTGATAATAGATAAAAAAAGGATTGCTAGTGATAGCAATCCTTTTTTATCTATTTTTTTGATAAAATATCTCTTATCTCTGTTAAAAGAGTTTCCTCTTTGGTTGGAGCAGGTGGAGTAGGAGGGGTATCATCTTTTTTACGAAGACTGTTAATACCTTTTATCATAATGAAAATACAAAATGCAATTATAGTGAAATCAACCACAGACTGTATAAAGTTTCCATATCTTATTGCTGACTCTGGAACTGCCCCTTCAGCAGGTTTAATAACATATTTTAAATTGGTGAAATTGATTCCACCTAGGACTATACCTAGAATTGGCATTAAAATATCATTTACAATAGAGCTTACAATCTTTCCAAAAGCTCCTCCAATTATAACTCCCACAGCTAAATCGATAGCGTTTCCCTTAATTGCAAACTCTTTAAAATCTTTTAAAAACATTTAAGTACCTCCTTAATTATAAATATTAAGAAATCTCAATAGCTTTAATTACGTCGCAATCAAGAGCATTACGGTATAGACCCAACACTGTAGGAATTCCATCTGATTCATCAGCCTTAGATACCATAAACTCTCTAATTCTAATTTTATGACATTTTTTACATTTATATATATAGTATAATTGACTCATCACATTACCATAATCATCGGTAAAATTTTTTTTTGCTAGTCCTAAGAATTCAAAATCGTGTATAAGATGCAGCATAAGATTTCCCTCCTTTTACTAAAGTATTATGTGTATTTATACTAAAATAAAAGTTCATTTCTTTTTCTGCTTCAAAAAAATTATAGTGTTTTATTGATTCTCTTTTTTAAAGTTACCGCTGTTCCTGTTAAAAAAGTCATAAAATCTGCAAATGGTAGAGATAGCCAAACACCGTCAACTCCGATAAAACTAGGCAATGTAAAAATACCAATAGTGATAAATACAAAACTTCTACCAAAAGATAGAAAGTTAGCAAAAGTAGCTTTCTCCATAGATTGAAGGTAGGATATCTGAATAAAGTTAGCTCCTAGGAATATGATTGCAGAGGAATATATTAAAAGTCCTCTAGAAGCTAGTTTTATCAATTCTAAATCCCCATTAAAAAACTCAATAATAAAATTTCTTTTAAAATAAACTAGGAAAAGAATAGATAGAGCAACAATTAGAGATATTTTATGCCCTAAAATTAAAGTGTCTTTTATTCTTTTACTATGTTTAGCACCAAAATTATAACTTATAATTGGTTGAATTCCTTGGGCCAAACCATTAAAAATCATTCTAAAAACATAGAAAATATAGGCTATTATACTGAAGGCAGCGACACCAATCTCCCCTGTAAGAATCATTAGAGTTGAATTGAATAAAATGGTGATAACCGCCACTGCGAACTCTAAAATAAAAGAGGAGAAACCATTTAGACATATTCTCTTTATAATTTGAAAATCCAGTTTTTCTTTTATAAATTTAATATTACAATCTTTTTTGAAAAAGTATGATAATAAAAATAGTGCAGAGGCCATTTGAGCTATTCCAGTTGCATAGGCAGCACCATACATTCCCCATTTAAATTTAATTATAAATAGAGCATCCAAAGCTATATTTACAATAGCTCCCACGCCCATTGAGGCCATGGCAAAGTTGGGACTATTATCATTTCTTACAACAGCATTTAAAGAGATTGAAAGCATAAAAAATATACTAAATATTACTCCTGGAATTAAATAGGCTTTAGTTAAATAAAAGAGTTTATCACTACTTCCCAACATATATACTATTTTATTTTGAAATATTAGAGTCAATGAGCAGATAATGATATAGGATACAATATTCAAAATAATCATATGAGAAAAATATCGATTGACCTCTTTTAAGTTTCCTTCACCCTGTTTTATGGATATAACAGTTGCTCCCCCAGTACCAAACATTAAACTTAGAGCTATTGTGAGCGTAATAATAGGATATGCCAAATTAATGGCTGCTAATCCATCTCCACCAATACCTCTACCAATAAAAATACCATCTATGATAACATAAAAAGCTGATATTAACATTCCCATAACAGCTGGAAAAGAAAAGTTAAAAAATAACCTGCCTATGGGATCTTTTTCTAAATCAATTGAACTGAATTTCATTATCTACTCCTTTTAATTTTTTACATCGAGCTAGATTATAGCATAAAAAAAAGAGGCTGGTAAGCCTCTTTTTGAATTTGTTTTAAGCTATAAAAATTGGGGTATTAATATGCTCTAAAATATTTAATCCCATTCTGTTAGTTATTTTTTCTAAGAAGAAGGAGTGACTAAGGTTTCCCATAATTAAAAGAGAACTTTTGTTAAGTTCAAAATAAAAATCTTCAATATCATCTAAAGGGGATGAAAAACCTCTTAAATTTGGGAAAACCCCTTTGTTATGTATAAGTTCAAGAAGTGTATGTTCACCCTTAGTATAGTTCCATGTAAAAACATCTATTTTATCTAAGTCTGTACTAGAAAATAAACTTAGGAAATTATAGACACTTTTATTGACTTTAATGCCATCATCAGATACAACAGATATATTTTCAAAACTTAAAGCCTTTCCTCTTAAAACAATAATGGGTCTATATATAGTTTTTAAAATCTCTAAGAAAAGATCTCCTAAAAATAACCCCTCTTGATATAGAAGAACATCATTTAATCTTAAAAGATTTTTTAAATTTTCAGTAGTGATTTGAACAACAGTTAGAAGATGGGCATTTAATTTGTGTTCAATCAATTTCTTTTTTGTTTTATCTAAAAAATCATCCTGTAATTCAGAAAAATCCTCAAGAAGATTAGCTTCATCTTCAGAGTTATTGATAAATGGATTTACATTTAATGCATAGACAGGAGTTATTTCAAATCCAAACTCCTTTTTTAGTGATAGACAGCTTTCAATAATTAAATCTAGATTATCTCCACTTTTGAAAATAACAAGTGCCTTTTTCATAAAAACCTCCCAAGTTTAAATAGTATCTATAACTAATCTTATGAAGAAAAGATAGTTTTCCTTTTAAATTTTAAAAGAAATCCATTGAATATCAAAGTTTTCAATATCTATATAGTAAAAGCCATTATATTCATGCAGCTGTTCTGAAATGATTCTGATGAATAGTGAGAGTTGTAAAGAAGCTACAATGGAAACAACAAAACAGATGTTCCCCAATTTAGTTTCTATTCCAGTAGCACTCTTATTAGGATAAATTTTTTTTAAAATGGGAGATGTAGGTAAAATATAGCTAACTTGACCAAAAAATCCACCAACAGCACCATGAATTAAGGGTATTCCAAAAATTTGACATTTATTTTCAATATTAAATTTACTTTCAATATTGTCACAGCAATCAAAGACAATATCTACCTCATTAAAAAGAGAGGTGAAATCACAATTTTCAAATTTTTTACAGAATATCTCAACCTTTATGGAAGAGTTAACAGATTTAATATATTTTTGGGCTTCATTAGCTTTAAAAAGACCTATATTATCCTCTTTTGATAGCAGTTGTCTATTCAAATTGGAGATATCAAAGGTGTCAAAATCGACAACTTTAATTTTTTTAACTCCCAATCTGGCAAGTGAATCTAGGACATATCCCCCTAATCCACCAGCTCCTATAACTAAAATAGTTGTTTGGTTTATTCTTAGTTGTTCAGCTTCAGTGAGTGAGTTTAAATTTTTCATATACCTTAAATTCACTATCCACCTCCAACAGGGGGAAAAATAGAGATAATGTCATTGTCACTTAGCTCTTTATTAAAGGAGGAGTGGAATCCATTTATTAGAAATATAGAGACCTCATCTTCAGAGATTGAGAGTGTACTGAGAATCTCTTTTCCAGTTATTCCAAAATGAAATGGGATTTTTATAAGGGTACCTCTACTTTTTCTTAGGGTAGCAAAAAGGCGAATCTCTAACATAGATCCTCAAGTCCCAATCTATTGAGAGTCTCTTCTGTTGGAAATGCATTGACCCAACCACGAGCTTCATAGTATTCTGGTAGCATTATATTAAGTTTACTTTTATGACCTTTGGAAGGACCACTTTGAATACTCTCATTTAAAAGACGTTTAGGAAGGGTATCATCCTCAGGTTTCATTCCAGCTCTTTTATTGAATACTCTTTCTAAGTTATAGATTCTTTCACCTGCATCCAATAGAGAAGAGACTGTATGAGTTGTTCCAGTGGCAGCATTTAAGAAATTAGTGTAATCTTCAGCATTTAGAGCAAAAGATGTAAATAGACACATACCCATTGAATCAATAACAGCTGTCAAATCTTGGAAAGTTTTTGTCCAACTTGCTTTATTGTCAGTTGCAGTTCTATCTAATAGTTCAGGGTGAGCTAAAATTTCAGGAGATATCATATATCCTCTAACATGACAACCCCCTCTATTACTTGTGGCATAGTTTAATCCAATCCCTTGAATTCCTCTGGCATCATAAGCTGGAAGCTCCTGTTTTTTCACTGACATTGAAATCTCTGGATGACCATAATGTTCACATAGTCTTTGAGAACCTAGAGCCATCAGTTTTCCAAGTTCAGTTTCAGCAAAACCAACTCTTTTTGTCCATTCAACAACAGCTTTTTTATCTCCAAACTTTAAAGGAATACCTTCACACTCCTCCTCAGATATAAGTTTTTTTTCATATAGTTCCATTGCAGCAGCGATGGTACATGGTACAGATATTGAGTCCAATCCAAGCTCGTTACACCAAAAATTAGCTTCATTTATACTAGGTATATCATAGACACCACAGTTTCCACCATAAGCCCAAAGAGTCTCGTACTCAGGACCTCCAATCTCTTTTCCCTCTCTTTCAACAACTCTACCACAACCGATAGGGCACCTATGACAGTTGTATGTTTTTTTTAGATATTTTTCTGAGAGAGTTTCACCACTTATACTTTCAGCATTGTTGGAGTACGCATCTTGCCAGTTATTTGTGGGAAAACTTCCAGTTTCATTTATTATATTTACAAGAACAGCCGTACCATAAGTAGGTAATCCACTTCCAGTAACACCATCCTCTTTAATCTTTTTCATAGCTACTACTAACTCTTTTCTCAAAGCTTCGGGATTGTGTACTGGTATGGAGTTTCTAGTAGATTTTACAACAATAGCTTTTAAATTTTTTGAACCCATAACTGCTCCGACACCAGATCTACCAGCAGCTCTATCACCATCATTTATAATAGCTGCCATAAGAGATAGATTTTCACCACCAGGACCTATATTTAAAGTGGATGCATGGGGATAAAGAGAATTGAAAAAATCTTTGGTCTCACTACTAGTTTTACCCCATATATCATAGGCATCTAAAAGTTCTACTTTATTATCCTCAATAAGTAGGTATTTTGGAGATGAACTTTTCCCCTCTATAATAATACCATCAAATCCGGCATATTTTAGTTTTGCTCCCCACTCACCACCTGAGTTTGAACAGGCAATCATCCCAGTGAGAGGAGATTTTGTTACAACAACATATCTTCCACCAGTGGGAACAGAAGCTCCTGTTACAGGACCAGTCATAATGACTAGCTTATTTTCAGCAGATAGAGGGTCGATATTAGGATCGATTTCATCCAATAAGATTTTACTTCCAAGCCCTCTTGCACCGATAAATTTTTTGGCTAAGTTCAAATCTAAGGGTTCTGACGCTATTTCATTTGTAGTTAGATTAATTCGCAGTAATTTACCATTATATGATGTTTCCATAAATACACCTCCAGAAAATTATATGAATTATAATAAAATCTATGTCACTGCGAGTATACCTCATAAATATTTGATTATCAATAGCGAATGGGAAGAATAAATATATATTAAAAAAAAAATATGATAAGATAGATTAATAATATATTTTGGAGGGGATAAATGGATTTTTTATTGACAATAGTTGTCGCTATAGTTGGAGGAAAGATTGCAGTAAGACTAAAGATACCTGCGGGAGCAATGATCGGAGCAATGGTTTCTGTTTCAGCGTTTAACCTAAGTTTTGGAATAGCCACTATGCCAGCTGAGTATAAAATATTGACTCAAATAGCTACAGGGGCATTCATAGGAGCTAGAATAAAAAAAGAGGATATTTTGGGATTGAAAGAGGTTTTGAAGCCAGCTATAATAATAGTTAGCTGTATGGGAGTTATGAATTTTATTTTAGGTTATATTCTGTATAAAAACTCCTCATTGGATTTGACAACAGCTCTGTTTTCTACAGCTCCAGGGGGAATGATGGATATGAGTTTAATAGCTCATGAGTTAAATGCAGATTCAGCTAAAGTGGTAATTTTTCAATTAGTTAGATTAATATCTGTAATTGGAGTAA
>NZ_DBGBQB010000024.1:0-1633 GCF_048470075.1 Cetobacterium sp.
AAGGACTGGCAGAAAAGGTAGCTAAATAGTATAATTAAAGGAAGAAATAGAGATATTCCTTCCTTTTTAGTTAATTATGGAGTAGGGGGATAATGATTTATGGATAAGGAATATTTTAGATTAAAAGAATTATTTTTAAAAGCAAATAAAAAATTTTTAGAAAAGGATAGAAAGTTATTAGAAGATAAAGTTTCAGAAAGAACATTGTGTGGAGCATTAATGTTAAAGCTTTATGAAATTTTGAAAGAAACAGAATATAGTAACTATTATGTTGATGTAGAATATAATAGAAATAAAGGAGAAGTAAAAACTATTTACAATGAAAGAGCAGAAGTGATTAAAGTAAATTGCGACTTAATTGTTCATAGTCGTGGAGAAAGTGTAATGCAAGACAATTTAATAGCTATTGAAATGAAAAAAATTGAGCAACCTTTTTTGGAAAAAGAAGAAGACAGGATAAGATTAAGTTGTCTAACAAAAGATAGTTTTAATAATAATATTTGGTCTTATGATGGAAAAACTTTACCAGAGCATGTATGTAGATATAAAATTGGTATTTTTTATGAAGTGAATTTGAGAAGAATGGCTTTGAAACTTGAGTATTACTATAAAGGTAAAAAAGTTGATGAAGAGGAGATAAATTTTAACAATTTAAAAGAAAAAAGCGTATTTGTTAATGAAGATGAAACAGGACTTTATAAAAAAAGAAGATTAGTTGAATTTTTAAAAAATCAAGAAAAAGAAAGAGTTGAAATAACTTATGCTCAAATGGAAAAATTATTAGGAAGAAAGTTACCCAAATCGGCTTATGAGTATCGAGCATATTTATCTAATAGTTACTCTCAGCCAATTCCACCTATATGGCTTAATTTAGGGTATAAGCAAATAAAACTAGTGTTAGGAGAGTATTTAATTTTAGAAAAGTTGAAATAAGTTATCATTGGGAGTTAATATTAATGAATAAAGTTTTTTTAAGAAATCTAAAAGAGTTACAGCATTATTAACACCACAGCAATTAAAAGTATTTCAGTTATATTATATTGAGAATAAAGATTACTCTGACACAGGAAGAAAATTGAATATTTCAAGACAAAGAGTGGAGATGTTGTGTAAAGCAATTAAGCTGAAACTTGAAAAAATAGATTTATCAGATTTAATAAGTAGAGTGAATATTGTAATATTTGAAGATAACGGTATAATGGTTAATATATCTGATTTTAAAGTTGAATTATCAAGAAGAGAGATAGCTTTAGATATAAGTGAAGTAGTCGTTTTATATAAACTTTTTAAAGGTGTAGAACTAGAGTTCTTTGAAGATAGATATATTTTAGCTAAAAGTAAATTTAAAATTGATAAATATATTGCTGAATGTTTTAACCAGAAAAGAATATTAACTCTTACAGATATAAGTTGTCATTTAAGGAGTTATAAGCTTTATAGTCTAATTGGGCTAGAGGAACTGTTAAATAAAAATCCAAATATAGTAGAGTTTAAAGGCTTTTATATGTATGCTAAGAGAATTGAGATGAAGGAGAAATTGGTTTTAATTTTGAATTACTATAATAAGTTGCCTTTAGGAGAAATTAGAAGAATTTATAATGATTACTATAGAGACAGCAATCATCACACATAT
>NZ_DBGBQB010000025.1:0-9730 GCF_048470075.1 Cetobacterium sp.
ATTTAAACCTTATTAGAGACAGTATCTCTAAGATTAATTTACTATGAAAATTCCAAGTTTTGGATAGGACAAAATACCTATCCATTTTTTATTTTTTTATATAATTTTACTCTTTATTATTGTATAATAAAATAAAACATATTTGGAGGAAATACCATGGAGTTAATTATTTTAACTGGACTTAGCGGCTCTGGAAAGTCCACTGGTTTAAAAACTTTGGAGGATTTGGGATTTTTCACAATGGATAATATCCCATTTAGATTTGCTGGAGCAATTTTAAGAGATTTAAAAAACTCCAAAAAAGACAATGCTGTTAAAAAAATTGCATTGGGTCTTGATATCCGAACAATTATCAATGAAAATGATTTTAATACCTTTTTCAATGAGATTGATAACCTAGGTGTTGAATATAAAATCATTTTCTTAGAAGCTTCTACTCAATCTATTTTAAATAGATATAATTTAACTAGAAGAAAACATCCACTGACTAAGGAAACTTTACTTCAAAGTATTGAAGATGAGATTTTTCTAATGGAAGATATAAAGGATAAAGCCAATCTTATAATCGATACTAGTTTTTTAAGTGCTAAAGAACTTTCTAGAAAAATAGAGGTTGCTGTAGCATCTTTTTCAAAAAATATTTTACTTAATATTCATCTTCAATCTTTTGGTTTTAAACATGGAGTTCCCATTGATGCCGATATGATTTTTGATGTGAGAACTTTACCCAATCCCTATTATTTAGAGGAGCTTAGGGAAAAAACAGGTTTAAATGATGAGGTTTATGACTATGTTATGAGTTTTGAAGCATCTAAAACCCTTTATAATAAAATTTTAGATTTAATAGTCTTTCTAATTCCAGGGTATATAAAAGATGAGAAAAGACACCTTACCATCGGTATTGGATGTAGCGGTGGTAAGCATCGTTCTGTATCTTTTGTCAGAAAACTTGAACAGGATTTAAAAACTCTTGATGAAGTTAATATCTATTCTATTCATAGAGAAAATGAGAGAGGAAATTGGTAATATTATGATAACTATTTTTAATAAGGATATCCCTGATAATCCAGGGGTTTATTTAATGAAGAACAACTCTAAAATTATCTATGTTGGAAAAGCTAAAAATCTCTCTAAAAGAGTTTCATCCTATTTTAATAGAGAGCACTCTGATGAAAAAACAAGAGAGCTAGTAAAACATATTGATGATTTAGATTTTATAATTTGTAATACAGAGTTAGATGCCCTTATTTTAGAGAATAATCTTATAAAAAAACATTCACCAAAATACAATATTAACTTAAAAGATGAAAAGACCTACCCATATCTTTTAATAACAAATGAGTATTTTCCAAAGATTTCTATTGTTAGAACCACAAAAAAATTAAATTTAAATTTAGGTGAGTATTTTGGCCCTTATCCTTATGGTGTTTGGAATCTAAAAAAAACACTTTCTAAACTCTATCAAATTAGAGATTGCAATAGGAATATGGAAAAGCTATATCCTCGTCCCTGCCTAAAGTTCCATATGAAACTTTGTAGCGGACCATGTATAGATAAATCTATACTGCCACATTATCAAGAAAATATAAAAGATATAAAGGAAATTTTAAAAGGAAATACTAAAGATATTTTAGATAAACTTCAGAATAATATGGTTATTGCCGCTGAAAATATGGAATTTGAAAAAGCTATTTTTCTTAGAGAGCAAAAAAAAGAGATTGAAACCAATATCCAAAGTCAAATAAGTGAAGCTACTAACTCAGTTGATGAGGATGTATTCCTATTCAAATTAGAGAATAACAAAATTTTCCTATGTGTTCTCAATATTAGAGATGGTAAAATTCTTGGAAAAAATTTTCACAATATAAATTTAGAGCATAAGTTTTATGATGATATTTTAGAGGAGATTTTAATAACTTATTACTCTAAGTATCCCATTCCAAAAAATATCATTTTTCATGAGAGTTTAGAGAGTGAGATTCAAAAGATTGAGAGTCTTTTTCAGGGTATTTTCAATAAAAAACCATCCTTTTTCTTTCCTAAAATAAAATCTAGACGAAGAGAGCTCTTAGATATGGGTATTCTAAATCTACATAGAGACATTGAAAACTTTTATAACAAAAAATCTGTTGTAGAAAAAGGCTTGAATGATCTCTATACAAAACTTAATCTAAGAAGATTTCCCTTTAAAATTGAATGTTTTGATAT
The DNA here is from genome assembly GCF_048470075.1 of Cetobacterium sp. GTDB lineage: Bacteria > Fusobacteriota > Fusobacteriia > Fusobacteriales > Fusobacteriaceae > Cetobacterium_A. The sequence continues at coordinate 2,209 of NZ_DBGBQB010000025.1, forward strand.
ATCAAACATTCAGGGAAAAGATGCTGTTGCCTCTATGAGCGTCGCAGTTGAGGGAAAAAAAGCTAAAAAACTTTATCGGAAATTTAAAATTACTACCAAAGATACTCCTGATGATTTCCAGATGATGAGAGAGGTCATTGAAAGAAGATACAGCAAACTCCCTGAGAATGAGTTTCCTGATATTATACTTATTGACGGTGGTCTTGGACAAATAAATGCTGTTGGTGAAATCTTAAAAAATCTTGGGAAAGATGGAATATCTGAGCTATTAAGTATTGCAAAAAGAGAGGAAGAGATTTATAAATATACAGAAAATTCTCCTTACCTATTTTCTAAAAGTGACGAAGCTTTAAAAATTTTACAAAGAGTCAGAGATGAAGCCCATAGATTTGGAGTTACATATCATCGACTACTTAGGAATAAAAGAGTTATTTCAAGTGAGTTAGATGCTATTCCTGGAATTGGTCCTAAAAGAAAAGAGATTCTTTTAAAGACTTTTGGCTCTGTTAAACAAATAAAAAAGGCTACTTTAAGTGATTTAGAGAAAATCGTTCCTAAACAATTAGCCATAAAAATAAAGGAGTTGATTTAACACTATGAAAAAATTTATTTTACTTTTTTCCTTAATTACCCTTGTAGGATGCTCTCAGTTTTCCAATAGAAAAGATCAGAGTCAAAACATTGTTTTCAGTAGTTCTATCCCACAGGGAAGATATGATTTCACTATAGTTTCTCTATCATATCCTCAAGATTATAACAATAAAATCGATTTTTATAAAAATTTTAACAGAGCTCTTTCTGATTTAACAGGAGTTCAAAAAAGCGGTCTTAACTTGCTTATTACAAAAGAGATGAATACAGATTTCACCTCTCTTTTAACAACTGGTTGGTTTGATAAAGAGATTTTAGGTATGAAAATAGTGGAGGATCTTGATGAAAATGATATCAATTATCTAAATTCACTTAATATTTCAACCCCTACAAATGCTGGAAATTTACAAGAACTTTTAAATAGACAGTATTACTTACTATTACAACTAACTAATAATGAGAATATGTATAACTCAGAGTTCCTATATACTGAACTGGATAAAAGTCTACTTATGGAAAATATTCTACTGGATAGAAAATCACTGATTGATAGTTTAAAAAGTATTCAAAATAACTTTGTCTATAACTCAGATATTCATAAAAAAAATGTACCAATCTTTATAAATACTAAAGGTATCAACACAGATGAGTTCCCTGATAACCCTGTTATTTTTGAAAACTCCAATGTAGCTTCTGGATTTAAAGTTCTTTCCAATAATCTTGTTATTTTTACTGGAATCAACAACAAGGTGTATTCAACTGATGATTATGAATTTATCTCTAACATTGTATCCCCTTCATCTTTTGATGAGTTAAAAAATATATCTAGAAATTCCACTGGAGTATCTAAAATACTAACTTGGAAAAGAAAGGAATGGAAAAAAGCATCTTTTAATGAATCTTTAGAAAATAAATTCTCTACATGGGAGGAGAAATAATTGATTACTTACTTTTCTTTTATCATACTTTTCTTCATTTTCTTCCTAGTTTTAAAAAAACAGGAAAAAAAGAATTTTGAAGAGACAAGCAAAATACTAAAAAGTTTCGTGAGCAAAGAGTTTTTAAATGATATCTCTGACGACTTAAAAAATGATTATGAAAGAGCTACCACAGCCATTACAAAGCAAGATTTAGAACTTGATAACTCCATTGAAGAGTTGAGAGAGTATAAAAAAGAGCTTGAAGTTACTTATGAATCACTACTTACTAAATCTAAGCAATTAGAGTACAGTAATCAAGTTCTTGAACAAAGGGTTGCTAGCCTATCAAATATAAACTCACTTTCAAGAACCGTTTTATCCATTATGGAGTTAGACAAAATTATCTCAACTATCCTTGATGCTTATTTTGTTCTAACTGGAGCTAAAAGAATATCTCTTTATTTATGGGAAGGCAATAAACTTATAAATAAAAGAATTAAGGGTGAGATTCATTTTAGAGGTGAGCTTAGTTATCCTGAAGAGGTTTTATCCCAATTTACAAAAAAAGATTATAAAAAAGTTTATAGTGAGATGCTAAAGGGATTCTCTATCACCCCTGATGAAAAGATAATCGCTTCACCTTTAACTGTAAAGGGTAAAGAGTTAGGTGTTATCTTCATAATTGAGGATAAGTCTAAACTTATCAAAAGTGATGAGGAAACTATCTCTGCCTTAACTATTCAAGTTGCTATTGCCATCAATAATGCACAGATATACTCTGATTTAGTTATTAAAGAGAGAATGTCACAAGAGTTAGAAGTGGCATCTAGAATCCAGAAAAGAATTATTCCAAAAAAAATAAAAAAAGTTCTTGGTCTTGACGTTGCCACTTTCTTTGAACCAGCTAAAGAGATTGGGGGAGACTACTATGACTACTCTCTTTTAGATGAGAAAACTTTTAGTATCACCATTGCTGATGTAAGCGGTAAAGGAGTTCCTGCTGCCTTTCTTATGGCTTTAGGTAGATCTGTTTTAAAAACTTTAGAGCTTCAAGGAGAACAACCTAGATGTAATGTTAGAAAACTTAATAAACTTATCTATCCGGATATCACAGAGGATATGTTTATCACAATGATGCATAGTAAATATAACTATGACACTAAAACTATAACATATTCCAATGCTGGTCATAACCCTTTAGTTGTCTATAATAGCATTACCAAGGAGATTGAAACTCATTCAGTTAAAGGGGTAGCAATTGGATTTTTAGATGACTATAACTATAAGCAAGGGGAGATTCACCTCAATATAGGGGATATTGTTATCTACTATACAGATGGTATAAGCGAAGCTGAAAATAAAAATAAGGAACTCTTTGGAATTGAAAGATTAAAAACTGTTTTACTTGAAAATAGCCATCTTTCCTCTAGGGAGATTAAACAGAGATTATTGTCTGAAATTAATAACTTTCAGAACGGTTGTGAACAAAATGATGATATAACATTTGTTATTATTAAGAGAGAGGAATAAAAAAAGTTGACTACTTTAATATAACATAATATAATTTTATGAGGTTAATTTTTTATAAATTAATTGTGAAATAAATTTAGGGAGGATTCTAAGTGAATAATTATATCTTAGAAATGCAACACATCAGAAAAACTTTCTTAGATGGAAAAGTTATCGCTAATGACGATATCACTTTAAAAATCTTAAAAGGTGAAAAACACGCTATTGTTGGTGAAAATGGAGCAGGAAAATCAACACTTATGAAAATGTTAAATGGTCTTTATACTCCAACTTCTGGTAAAATATTTTACCATGGGAAGGAAGTAGAAATAGATTCACCTAGTAAAGCTGCTGAATTAGGAATTGGTATGGTTTACCAGCATTTTATGCTTGTTCCTACATTGACTGTTGCTGAAAATATGATTTTAGGTGTTGAGCCTAAAAAGGGGATGTCTTTAGACATCAATAAGGCTAGACAAGATGTCATCGAGGTTTCTAAAAAATATGGTCTTGCCATTGATCCAGATGCTTTAGTATCTGATTTATCCATCGGTATGCAACAAAGAGTAGAGATTTTAAAAATACTTTTTAAAGGGGCTAATCTACTTGTTTTCGATGAACCTACAGCTGTTTTAACTCCTCAGGAGATAAAAGAACTTTACAAAATTATGGATAACTTAATAGCTGAAGGAAAAACTATTATCTTTATCTCTCATAAGCTTCAAGAGGTTTTAGATATTTCTGATAATATAACTGTTATTAGAAGAGGACGGGATATTGCTAATTTCCCAACTAAAGAAGCCACTAAAGAAAAAATTGCCAATGCTATGGTTGGAAGAGCGGTTCTTTTTACAACTGAAAGACCTGAAGTTAAAATTGGTGAAGTAGTTCTATCGGTTAAAAATGTCAGTGTTAAAGATCACCTTGGAGTTATAAAAGTTGATCATGCAACTTTTGATATCAGAAAAGGAGAAGTTTTAGGTGTTGCTGGAGTTGAGGGAAGTGGTCAAACTGAGCTTGTCGAAGCTCTGACAGGACTTAGAGATATCTGCTCTGGAGAGATGATACTTGACAATGTTGTGCTAAAGAAAAAAACACCTAGAAAAATATCTCAACTGGGATTGGCTCATATTCCAGAGGATAGACATAAAAGAGCGGCTGTTTCACAGTTTAGTGTTATGGAAAACTTTGCTCTTGGACTTGAAAGAGATGAATATTCTAAATTTGGACTTCTAAATTTCTCTAAGCTAAGAAAAGATGCTGAGATGTTTATGGAAAAATATGATGTTAGACCTAGAAGTGTCGACACAGAGTTCGGTAGACTCTCTGGAGGTAACCAACAAAAGATTATAGTTGCAAGAGAGCTAGAAAAGAAAAATAACAACCTTATTATTGCTGGTCAACCTACTAGAGGAGTTGACATTGGTGCTATTGAATCTATTCACAAATTAATACTAAATGAAAAAGCAAAAGGAAAAGCTGTTATGGTTGTTTCCTCTGAATTATCTGAAATTTTAAATCTTTCAGATAAAATTGCAGTTATGTGTGGTGGAAAGATAACAGGAATTCTTTCTAGAGAAGAAGCAAATGAAGAAAAAATTGGAATACTTATGGCGGGTGGTAAACTTGATTAAAAATAAAAAAGTCTTAAATATTCTTGTTCCAATTGTAGCAGTTTTACTGGCTTTATTAATTGGTGCAGGTATTATCCTATATATGGGAGAAAACCCTATAAAAGCTTATTATTATTTATTTACAGGAGCTTTTGACGGACTTACTCCTATTGCTAGAACACTTTTAGAAGCAACTCCTCTTATCTTTACTGGGCTTGGAGTTTTAGTTGCATTTAAAGGTGGTATGTTTAACATTGGTGCTCAAGGACAGATGACTATGGCAGGTCTTACTGCTGCTGCCATTGGTGGCTTTGTTGCCAATGTATTTATCAGTAATGTATTTGTTATCTTATTGATTGGTGGTTTTGCAGGTTTCCTTTGGGCTGGAATTGCTGGTTGGTTAAAAGCTAAACTTGGTGTACACGAAGTTATCTCTACAATTATGCTTAACTATATCGCTGTAAGTTTTGAACAGTATTGTTTAAACTATCCTTTAAAAGCTCCTGGATTTAACCCTCAAACTCCCGCTGTTGCAGAAGCTGCAAGATTAGGTAAACTTTTAGATGTCAGAGTTCCATTAAACTACGGATTTATTTTAGCTTTAGTGGCAGTTTTCCTAGTTTGGTTTATTCTAGAAAAAACAGTTCTTGGATACCATATTAAGGCAGTTGGATATAATCCTACAGCTGCTGAAAACAACGGAATAAATGTCAAAAGAATCATCATTCTAACTTTAGGTATATCTGGATTCCTTGCTGGTTTAGGTGGAGTTGAAAGAGTTCTAGGTGGAGTTGGTCAATATGCCTATAAAACTGGTTTAACTGCAACTTATGGATTCGATGGAATAGCTGTTGCTCTTCTTGGTAAAAATACTCCTATCGGTGCTCTATTAGCGGCTATTTTATTTGCTGCCCTTAGAGTTGGAGGTAGAGCTATGCAATTTAATACAAGTATTCCAAGTCAGATGGTTATCATGATTCAAGCCATTATTATTCTATTGATTGCCGCTGAAAATATGATTAGATCTTGGTTAGTTAAAGGTTCAAAAGGAGGAGCTGAATAATGGTAAGTATTATTTTAAGTTTAATTTTAGCCACAATCAGACAAGCTGCTCCAATTCTTATTACAGCTATTGGTGGAATGTTTTCTGAAGTTTGTGGAGTTGTTAATATCGGTCTTGAAGGGATGATGCTTATTGGAGCTTTCTCTTCAGCTGTTGTATCATATTATACTGGAAGTTGGTTCTTTGGAATTTTAGCTGGTGCTATTTCTGGTGGATTAATTGCCTTTGTTCATGCTATAATAAGTATAAAATATAGAGGTAATCAAACTGTATCGGGTGTTGCTATTAACCTATTTGCATCTGGATTTACTATCTTCATGCTAAGAGTTCTATTTGAACAGGCATCTAACAGTCCATCAGCAACAAGAATTCCATTACTATTTGACTTCTCTTTATTGATTTATATTATTTACGGATTAGCTATTTGGTCAGGTTATTTCCTATATAAAACAGTTACTGGTCTTAGGATGAGAGCTGTTGGAGAATACCCTTTAGCCGCTGACACTGTGGGTATTAGTGTAGCTAAAGTTAGATATTTCGGTGTTGTTATGTCTGGTGTTTTTGCTGGACTTGGTGGAACATACTTAGCAATTGGAGCTCTTAGCCAATTTTCAAAAGAGATGTCAGCTGGTAGAGGATTTATAGCTCTTGCTGCTCTTGTTTTTGGAAAGTGGAAACCAAAAGGTGTACTTTTCGCTAGTTTACTATTTGGATTTGCTGATGCAGCTCAAACAGTTATACAGCAATATGTAACATTTATTCCTCCACAGTTTATCCAGATGATTCCATACCTATTAACTTTACTAGCTCTTGCTGGTGTTGTTGGAAAGGCAGTAGCACCAAGTGCTTCTGGAAAACCTTATGACAAAAATACAATCTAATTAAATTTATGGATGGTGACAATGAGTAAAGAAAAATTTTCAAGCGTAGGTGGACAAGCAGTTATAGAAGGTGTTATGATGAGAAATGCTGACCTTCTAGCTACAGCTGTTAGAAAACCCAATGGTGATATAGTTTATAAAAAAACAAAAATATCTAAAAGTAGAAATAAACTTTCTACTATCCCTTTTATCAGAGGTGCAATAACTCTATTTGACTCTTTAGTTTTAGGAGTTAAAGAGCTTACATTCTCAGCTAATCAAGCTGAAGTAGAAGAGGAGCAACTATCTCAAAAAGAGGCTGTCATGACTACCATTGTTTCTTTAGCTTTGGGAATTGGTCTTTTTATTGTTCTTCCCTCTGTTATAAGTAGTTTTTTATTTAAAGATAATAAGATTCATAGTAATCTTTTAGAAGCTGGTTTAAGACTTTCATTCTTTGTTCTATATATCTTTTTGATCTCATTCTCAAAGGAGATTCAAAGAGTTTTCCAATACCATGGAGCAGAACATAAATCAATCTATGCCTATGAACAGCACTTAGAATTAACTCCAGAAAATGCAAAGAAGTTTACAACTTTACATCCAAGATGTGGTACAAGTTTCCTATTAATTGTTATGTTTATTGCAATTATCGTATTTACAGGGCTTGATTTTATACTACCACCTCCCACTGATTTTGCGACAAAACTTTTTACAAAAGTAATTTTAAGAGTTCTTTTTATGCCTCTAATTGCAGGAATATCTTATGAACTTCAAAGATATACTAGCAATCATCTGGACAATTGGTTAGTTAAATTAATTGCAGCTCCTGGAATGGCTTTACAGAGAATTACTACAAAAGAGCCTGATCTTGCTCAACTAGAGGTAGCTATTGTAGCTATTAAAGTAGTTTTAAATGAACCTGTTGAAAATGCTATTGAAATTTATTAATTCTATATATTAAAT
>NZ_DBGBQB010000026.1:0-15677 GCF_048470075.1 Cetobacterium sp.
CCTATAAAGGATATAAAAAATAGTGACACTATTGATATGGGAAGCCTTGCTATTCAAGGGGAGTATATTTTTGATATCTGGGGAAAATTTGATGCCTTAGAAAAGCAAGCCCAATATTCAAAACTAGCTTCACAGCTTAAAAGTGAATGGAGCACACTCACTATTTCAACAACAGTTGCCAATCTTTATGGAAAATATATTCTACTTACTAAAGAATCTGATATTTTAGAGAAAAAATTAGAGATTGCTAAAGAGGTTTTAAATTTTCAAAACATACTTTATCAAACAGGACTTGGAAATAAAGAGAACATCTTAAAGGCAGATAACAATGTTAACTCTCTTGTACAAAAAATTGCTGAAATTAAAAATCAAAAAAATACTTTAAAAAATAGTTTCTATGCACTTGTAGGTCATGTAAAATCGGAAAATATTGATAGAATATTGTCTCAAATTGATTCTAACTCCCCAGATTTCACATATTTTTTAGATATACCAGAGTATATTGATTCAGATATTGTTGTAAATAGACCTGATGTTAAATACTATTTAGCTTTAATTAATTCTCAAAGAGAGAATTTAAAATCTTTAAAGGCTGACTTCTATCCTAGATTCTCAATCTCTGGAAAATATGAGTATCAAAATATAAATATTCAAGACCTTTTAAAGGCACATAGCACTTTATGGGAACTTGGCCCTAGCTTATATTTACCTCTATTCAATAGAAATAGACTTATACAAAACTACAATATAGGTGGGGTAGACCTAAATATTTTTATTGAAAACTATAACAACAATCTTATTAAAGCTTACCAAGATATCAATAACAATCTTAATGCTTTAAAAACATCAAATGCCAATAATAGATTAGAGAAGAAAAACTATACAAATTCAGAGGCTACTTATAGCGATAACAATACGCTATATAATATCGGTAGTATATCTAAACTTGAGCTTTTGAATCATCAAAATAATCTACTTGATGCAGAGTTAAATTATTTAGAAAACAGTTTTTCTCTATATACAAATCAAATAAATTTAATTGGGTCCCTTGGTGGTTACTATAAAAATGAGGTGAAATAAATTGGAAAATACAAATCAAACTTTAACTAACAATGAGAAAAAGACGGATAACAAAAAAGAAGCAAGAAAAAAAATGGGCTTATTCCTTTTAGGTGTTCTTATTATTGGAATACTATATCTGCTTTATTATTTAATTTTTTTAAAAGGATATGAGGAGACTGAAAACGCATATATTCATGGTAATCAAGTCTCAATAACAACTCAGGTCAATGGAGTTGTAAATGAAATCAATGTTGAGGATACTCAGTCTATAAAAATGGGAAATCCCGTTATACAGTTGGATACTATCGACTATGAAATAGCTTTAAAAAATGCTGAAACAAAACTGGCTGACGCTGTTAGACACTACTATATTTTACAAAACAGTGTGAAACTTAATGAGGAAAATGTTGCTATTGCTAAGGCCAACCTGGTTCTGGCTGATAAAACTTTAAAAAGAGAGACTATTTCAAGTGGAGCTGGAATAACTAGTAAAGAGAATTTTGATACTACTAATTTTAAATATATTAATAGCAAAAATAGTTATGATCAAAGTTTAACTAATTTAGAAAATAGTAAAGTTCAGGCTTTCAGTGAAAATATCTATTCACATCCCACTGTTGTTGCCGCTATTGAAAATTTAAAAAACGCTTATTACAATTTAGAAAAAACAAAAATTTTCTCTCCTATATCTGGAGTTATTGCACAGAAACAAGTTGAGCTGGGACAGCAAGTAAGAGCTGGACAAACACTATTTACTGTTGTTGACTTAAACTCCACTTGGGTTAATGCAAACTTTAAAGAGACTCAGATTGGAGATATTAAACCTGGGAACTCTGTTAAAATTGTGAGTGATTTAAATGGAAAAACTTATAGAGGAGTGGTTTCTGGTATAGCTGCTGGTTCTGGTAGTGCTTTTGCTTTAATCCCAACACAAAATGCCACTGGAAACTGGATTAAAATTGTCCAAAGAGTTCCTGTACGTATTGATTTTGATAGAGAAAGTTTAGAAAAAAATGGACTTTTACCTATTGGAACTAGTTTAACAGTAACAGTTAATACAAAAGAAAATGTTGATATACCAAATCAATTTAAAGAGCAAAAATCAGAGCTTTATAAGATTGATGAAAACAGATTAAATATCTTAATTGAAAAAATAGTTAAAGACAACAGCTTTTAAGGAGGTTCTGTACTATGAACTCGTCAATTATTTTTGCCACGATAGCTTTAGCTATTGGTTCATTTATGAATGTCCTTGATATGACTATTGTTAACGTTTCTTTGAGTCATATTGCTGGAGATTTTGCTGTAGCTCCAGATCAAGGTACTTGGGTTATAACTTCCTATGCTGTTGCTGAAGCGATATTTTTGCCACTTATTGGGTGGTTGACTAAACGTTTAGGTATAATTAAACAATATTTGGGTGCAACCTTACTTTTTACTCTGGCTAGTATGCTTTGTGGTATCAGTCCCTCATATAGTTTTCTTTTAACTATGAGAATTTTACAGGGGATTGTTGGAGCTAGTATGATTCCACTATCCCAAACTCTTATGCTACAACTATATCCAAAGGAGAAAAAAGGAATTGCTCTAGGTATATGGTCTATGACCATTGTTGTCGCTCCAGTTGTAGGTCCTGTTTTAGGAGGTTGGGTAACTGATACAGCCTCTTGGAGATGGTGTTTTTATATAAATCTACCCTTTGGAATTATATCTAGTTTAATTGTTTATTATATTTTTAAAAAAGATATTGCTAAAGAAAAAACAGTGAAAGAACCTGTTGATATAGTTGGATTTATATTTTTAGCTATTGGTGTTGGTTCTTTACAGCTTATGTTAGATAAGGGAAATGATTTAGATTGGTTTTCCAACTCAACAATTATAACTCTTAGTATCTTGGCTTTTGTTTTCCTTATACTTCTGGTCATATGGGAATGGTATCATGAATCCCCTGTGGTCAATGTCCGTCTATTTTTAGATAGGAACTTTTGTGTGGGGTCTTTCTCATTGATGTTCTCTGTCCTCGCCTATTTTAGTGGTGTTGTAGCCATACCACTATGGTTACAAAACTATATGGGATATACGGCTTATATAAGTGGAAAATCCACTTGTACACTGGGATTAGCTATCTTAATGGTCGCTCCTATATTGGGGAAAAAAATTGACTTTTTAGATTCTAGAAAAGTGGCCGCATTTGGATTCTTTATTTTGGGAATATCCACTTTTTTAACCTCTAATTATTCCCCGCAGATAACACCACAGTATATTGGATTAACAAGATTTTTTAATGGTTTTGGGGTAGGTATATTCTTCATATCCTTAAACACTCTTACTCTATCTAATATAAGTAACGAGAACTTGGCTAGTGCCTCTGGAATATATAACTTTATGAGAAATATTGGTAGTAGTTTGGGAACATCTTTGGTTATTCCAGCATGGAATCATACAATGGCCTTTCATCACACTATGATGGCCTCTGTTATAACAACAGCTAATCCAAATATAAATAGTGCAATTAGTGACTCTGCTCAAGCATTAGCTATGATTAATCAGCAAGTTGTCGTTCAATCTTCTATTATGGGTATCAATGATGTTTTAATAGGTAGTGGAGTTATCTCCCTACTATTGATACCTTTTCTTTTCTTAGCAAAATCTACTAAACCAACAACATAATATGGAATAAAAATTGCTTATTAATATATAGTAAGCAATTTTTTATTTTAATGGAGGGTATATTATGAAAAGTTTATTAAAAAATGGTTTGATTTTAACTGATGAGGGATTAGTTAAATCAGATATTATCATTGAAAATGGTATTATTAAAGATATCAGTAGTTCATCATTTAATAATTTTGATGGAGTTATATATGATTTTTCTAATAAGTTTATTATCCCTGGTGGTATTGATGTCCATACACACTTTAATATTGATGTTGGTATAAACTCCATAGATGACTTTTATTCTGGAGGTATTGCTGCTATCCATGGTGGAACTACAACAATTATTGATCATCCTGGTTTTGGCCCTGATAGATGTCCCCTAGATTTTCAAATTAAAAACTATATGGAATTTGCAAAGATATCCCCAGTTGATTACTCTTTTCATGGAGTTCTTCAACATGTACCAAAAGATATGGAAGAGCAGATGTTAAATTTAAAAAAGCAAGGTATCACAAGTTTTAAGCTATATATGACCTATACATATTTGATGAGTGACTATAAAATTTTAAAAATCTTTGAAATCGCTAAAAAGTTGGATGTTGTAATCTGTGTCCATGCTGAAAATCATGGAATAATAGAGTTTTTAAGAGAAAGATATGGTGAGGAGGGCTTAACAAAACCGATATACCACAGTAAATCAAGACCTGATTACAGTGAAAGCGAAGCTGTTCATAGACTGTTAGTTTTAGCAAAAAGTCTTGCCTTTGAAAAACTATACTTTGTTCATATATCGTGTAAAAAATCTTTAGATATTCTTCAATCTTATAGAGATAATGGAATGAATTTTTTTGTTGAAACTTGTCCTCAATATCTTGTTTTAAATGACTCCTGCTATCTTGAAGAAGCTGGAGAAAACTATATTCTAAGTCCTCCTCTCAGAAAAAAAGAGGATAATATAGCTATTAAAAACTCCATAAATCTAGGTTATATAGATGTTGTTGCCACAGACCATTGCTCCTTTTCTCTTCAGGATAAGTCCAGAGGTAAAGATAACTTTTTAATCTGTCCCAATGGAATTCCAGGGGTTCAGGAAAGAGTCCCTATAATGTTCTCTGAATTTCTTAAAGGAAATATAACTGCTAAAAGTTTTTTAAATACTTGTTCTTTAAATCCAGCTAAAATTTTTGGTTTATTTCCTCAAAAAGGAGCCTTAAAAATTGGAAGTGATGCTGATATTGTTATACTTACACCTGAACCTTTTAACTTTACTAAGCCCATATCTAAAGCTAATTACAGCCCTTTTAAAAACTATGTGTCTCTAGTTAAAGTGGACTCTGTTTTTATTAGAGGTGATTTAGTTTTAGAAAATGGTTCTCTAATAGATAAAGATTATAGAGGTGTATTTTTAAAAAGAAAATAGTGTAAAATGTAAAAGGAGAGAAATAAAGCTTCTCTCCTTTTTAAATTATCTCTTATAAGCTGTTTCTTTTAATGGAAGTGATGTTCTAAACTTTCCATCATATTTATAGTACGCTCCTTGAACTGCTGGAGCTGTTGGAATTACAACAATCTCCCCTACCCCTTTAGCTCCATATGCTAAATCCTCTGTATTTTTCTCAATGATTATAGATTCAATCTCTGGAACATCTGTTGACCTTAAAAGTCCAAGCGTTCCAAATTTTGATTTTATAACACCTTTCTCAACTTTTAGGTCTTCAGTTAAGGCATATCCTAATCCCATTACCACTCCACCTTCTATTTGACCCTCTACATTTTTAGGATTTATGGCTTTTCCAACATCATGAGCTGCAACAACTTTCTTAACTTTTCCGTCGTCGTCTAAAACGACAACTTGAGTTGCATATCCATAGGCCACATGACTTTTTGGATAATCTTTTTCAGAGTTCATTGGGTCAGTTATTCCTGAATACTCTCCCATAAACTCAACTCCTTCCAACTCACTTAAAGAGTTTTTACTTAAAGCCTCTTTTAATTTTAGAGCTGCCATCTTTGCCGCTTCCCCTGTAAATACAGTCTGTCTTGAAGCTGTTGTCGTTCCTGAATTTGGTGTTCTCTTTGTACTTGGAGCTTCAACTACTATATCTTTTGGTGTTAATCCTGTTGTCTCACATACCATCTGTAGGGCTATTGTTCCAACCCCTTGTCCTATACAAGCTGCACTGGTTCTTATATGAACCTTTCCCTTCTCCACTGAAAGTAAACATCTTCCAATATCAGGTAATCCAACTCCTATTCCTGCATTTTTAAAGGCACAAGCTATACCAACTAACTTATTGTTTTCATATGTGTCTTTAACTGCAAGTAAAGTTTCTTTCAATGCTGTTCCTTGGTCTGCAACCTGCCCATTTGGTAAAATCATTCCAGGTTCTATAGCATTTCTATAACGAATTTCAAAAGGAGATATTCCAACTATCTCTGCAAGTTTATTTAGATTACTCTCTATGGCAAAGGCTGATTGCGTTACTCCAAATCCTCTAAAAGCCCCTCCTATTGGATTATTTGTATATGCTGCTATCCCCTCTATATCTATATTCTGATAGTTATAAGGTCCAGCTGCATGAGTACATGCTCTTTGAAGTACCGGTCCTCCCAAAGATGCATAGGCTCCTGTATCAGATAAAATTCTTGCTTTCATTCCTAAAAGTTTTCCCTCTTTATCACATGCTGTTGTCATCTCTATTTTCATTGGATGTCTCTTGGTACTCACCACTAAACTTTCCTGTCTATTTAGTGTAACTTGAACTGGAACTTTTAATTTCCAAGCTAATAAGGCCGCATGGTGCTGAACTGACATATCCTCTTTTCCACCAAATCCTCCACCAACATAGCTACTCTCCACTTCAACTTGACTTGGATCAAGTCCTAAAAGTCTTGAAACCTCTCTTTGTTCATCATAAACACTTTGAGAACTTGTTATTATTTTTAGACCATTCTCTTTGGGAATTGCTGTGGCACTTTCTGGCTCTAAATAAGCATGTTCTGTGTATGGAGTATAGTATGTGTTTGTAACAACATATTCAGCCTCTTCTATAGCTTTTTCTGCATCTCCTCTTTTTAAAACCTGTTTAAAAAGTAGATTTCCCTTTTCATGAATTTTTGGTGCACCCTCTTTTAAGGCTTCCTCTGGATCAACAATAGGCTCTAATACCTCATATTCAACCTTTACTAACTCCTTAGCTCTCTTTAAAATATCTTTGGATTTTGCTCCTATTAAAACTAAGGCATCTCCCATATATCTAGTTATTTCACCCTCATCTATTAAAGCGTCCCAATCAGATATAAAAGAAAGATGTCCTATATTTCTATGTCCAGGTACATCTTTTGCAGTTACAACTCCCAAAACACCATCCATTTTCTCAACTTCACTTGTATCTATTTTCTTTATTAGGGCTCTTGGATAAGCAGTTCTTACCGCTCCTCCAAATATCATTCCAGGGACTTTTATATCCTCTGCATATTTTCCATCTCCCAATGTTTTCTCTTTTGCATCAATTCTAAAAGTATTTTCTCCAACTAAACCTTTACACTCTACCTTTGGAACAACCTCTCCATTTCTAAAAAGTCTTGCTGCTTCCTTTATAGCCTTCACTATTTTTACGTATCCTGTACATCTACAGATATTTCCACGTAATGCAGCCCTAATCTCATCCTTAGTAGGGTCCAATGTTTTTAAAAATAATCCCTTTGCACTGACAACCATTCCAGGAATACAAAATCCACATTGAACAGCACCCTCTTTTGAAAAAGCATAGGCAAAAATATCTCTTTCATACTCTGTTAGTCCCTCTACTGTAAATACATTTTTTCCTGCCACTTTCTCCGTTGTAAGTAAACAGGCTCTAAATGGTTTTCCATCTACCAGAACCATACAAGCACCACAAGCACCCTCACCACATCCATTTTTTACAGCTATAAAATCCATCTCATCTCTTAAAAAATCTAAAAGATTTTTATTTTTTTCTGTTTCTATAACTTTTCCATTTATAGTTATTTTAAACATAGAGTCCCCCCATTTATCTCGGTATTGATAATGCTTTTGTAGGACACTTCGATGTGCAAACTCCACATCCAAAACATCTCTCTATATCTATAATTGCTTTTTTATTTTCAATCTCAATAGCCTTATATCCACAGACTATCTTACAGATTCCGCACCCTATACATTTTTCTAAATCCACTTTAGGAGGAACTGTCATATAGTTATTTTCTTTTATATTTTCCATATGTTTTATTGTCAGTCCTCTTATTTCATCTAGTGAACTATACCCATGTGCATCTAGCCAGTTATTAGTTTCTTTTGCGATTCTACCAAAAGCTTTTGGTCCCTCTATTATTCCTTGAGTACAAACTTGAACTGCTGTTGCTCCAGCCATTACAAACTCTATAACATCCTCCCCTTTTGTAATTCCACCCACTGCAAAAATAGGGATTTTTACCGCTTGAGCAAGTTCATACACAACTCTCATAGCTATCGGCTTTATTGCTGCTCCTGACATCCAACCATATCCACTTTTACTTCCCATATGTGGTTTTCCAGTTTCTAAATCAATCGATAAGCAGGGCCCAACTGAGTTTATTGCAACTAATCCGTCCGCTCCCGCTATTTCCAAAGCTCTAGCTACATCTCCTAAATTCTCAACCCCTGGAGATATTTTCATAAACACTGGCTTTTTTGTTAGCATTTTTGCCATTTTTAAAGTATTTAACATGGGTGTTAAATCTCTTCCAACATAGTGACTTGAAATCTCATAAGCATCTGCAAATTTATCAACCATAGGTATCAACTTTTTTATATCCTCTTTTGCATAACCAAGACCTATGATAAGAGGCTCTCCCTTAATTTTACACTTCTCATATTCCTGCTCTACCCAGTGCTCTGGAGATAGTTCTGACCATAGCTCTGTATTTAAGAAATGGTTTCCTTTAAAATCATACATGCATGGTTTTGGAATCTCTGCTGCCTCACTTGAAATTGTCTTTGCAACTACCCCTGCAGCTCCTCCCTCAATCGCTTCCTTTATAGCTTCAGCATCCTTAGATGGGGGTCCAGCAGCCACAACCACTGGATTCTCGTACTCTAGTCCTGCAAAATTTACTTTTATATTAGCCATATTCTATTCCTCCAAAATTTATTTTTTACTAAGATTATCTTTAGGTAAAATTAAGTTAAGTACTAATGATAATAAGGTTGACACAACTACACTTGATCCAAATATTAATCTAAACATAGGTGGAAATGAACTAATCGCTTGTGGAACTTGACCTATTCCAGCTCCCATTGCTACTGATAATCCCACTATTACCATTGTTCTTGCTGTTATTCCACTCTTACTAATTACCTGTATTCCTGTCATTGTTATCATTGAAAATACAATTATTGTTCCTCCACCTATTACAGCAGATGGAATAGTTCCTATCAAAGCTCCCAATTTAGGTATAAATCCAGCTACTAATAGAAATAAAGCTGCTAAAAAAATCACAAATCTACTAACCACTTTAGTTAACACTACTAAGCCAACATTTTGTGAATAAGTTGCTGTTGGAAATGAGTTAAATACAGATGAAAATATCGCTGCGATTCCATTTCCTATAACTCCACCTGACAACTCTTCATCTGTAACATTTCTATCTAAAGCTCCCATTGTTATTGCTGATAGATCTCCTACAGCTTGTATCGCTGTTACTAAGTACATAATAACCATAGCTAATATTGACCCAAACTCAAACTTTGGAGTTCCTAAAATAAAAAGTTTAGGGAAAGCAAACCAACTTGCTTTCATAACTGGAGAAAAATCAACTATACCCAAAAAAACAGATACTATATATCCGAATAACATACCTATTAATATTGAGGAAAGTTTTGTAAATCCCTTTGTAAACTGATTAAAAAATAACACAATAATTAGAACACTAAAACTTATCCCCCAATTTAAATAAGACCCATAACTTTGGCTTCCAACTCCTCCAGCCATATAATTAATTCCTATTGGAAAAAGAGAAAGTCCTATTGAAAAAACAACTGTTCCTGCTACTAGTGGTGGAAAATATTTTCTTATTTTTTTCAATCCTAATCCTATAAATATCGATGAAATTCCACCTATTATTTGAGCTCCAAATACAAGTGGAATGTTTACTGAATTTCCAGAAATAATTGATAAAACGGTAGGTAAGAAACCAAAACTAACTCCCATAACAACTGGTAATTTTGCTCCAATAACGACTCCATTAGTTATTTTTAGAGGATATAGCTGAATTATTGTCGCTATTCCTGCAGCAAACATTGCACATTGAATCAAAACAGTAGTTATCTCTAAATCTAATTTGGCAACTCTTGATATTATCAAAATAGGTGCTATATTTCCTACAAACATAGCCATAACATGTTGAAATGCTAAAGGAAGAGCTTCTAATAATGCTGGCTTTCCATCTATTTTAAATAATTCGGTCTCTTTTTTTGCGATAATCTCTTTCTCTAACTCTAAACTCTCTTCTAGTGAATTTTTCATAAATTCCCTCCGTTTTTAAACTTTTAGTCTCTTAACCACATTTTTTTTGAAACTATTCTTGAGTTTTTAAAAACCTCTTTCTCATCTAGTGTTAATATCTTTCTGTCTCTCATAATCACTTTTCCAGCTATAACTGTTGTTATTACATCTCTTCCCATAACCCCAAATAGAAGATGACTGTTATAGTTATCCTGATCCATCTCTGTTAAAGGGTCATAATTTACTATGATTATATCTGCCCATGCCCCCTCTTTTAAAACTCCCAATGTACCTTCAAAATATCTCTCTGCTATTTTTCTATTGTTTTTAAAAAGCATTGTCGGTATCTCTACCCAAGCAACTGAAGGGTCTCTCTTTTCATGTTTATGAATCAAATTCCCAACTTTTAAAGATTCAAACATATCACTTGTATAGCCATCAGTTCCCAATCCTAAATGAATCCCCCTTGAATACATCTCCAACACTGGGGCACATCCAACAGCATTTCCCATATTGGATTCAGGATTATGTACCACATTTGTCTTTGTATTTTTTAAAATCTCCATCTCATTTTCATTGATATAGATACAGTGAACACCTATTGTTTTCTCACCTAAAATATTAAACTCTGAAAGTCTTTCCACAACTCTTTTTCCATATTTTTCCAATGAGTTATTTAAATCTTCAATACCCTCAGCAATATGTACATGATATCCAATATCTAAACCCTCAACAGCTTTTTGGCATTTTTTTAAAGTCTCATCACTCAATGTAAATGAGGCATGAAGTCCAAACATCCCTCTTAACATATTTTGCTGACTCTCTTGGCATTTTTTTATAAATCTAATATTTTCTTTTATTCCCTCATCGGCAATATCTAAACCATCTCTGTCTGAAACTTCATAGCATAGGCAACTTCTAATTCCCACCGCCTCAGCAGCTTCGCCAATAACATCCAAACTTCCTGTTATAGAGTTTGGTCCAGCATGATGATCAAATACAGTTGTAACTCCATTTTTTATAGAATCTATATATGTTGTTAAAGCGCTATACTTTATGTCCTCATGATTTAATTTTTTATCAACTTTCCACCAAAGATTTTCTAAAATCTCTTGAAAATCTTTTGGTGCTTTACCAGAGGATTTCATTCCTCTGGCAAAAGCACTGTAAATGTGGTGATGTACATTGATAATCCCAGGCATAATAAGATTTTCCTTAGCATCTATAAACTCCTCATTGGGATATTTTTGCTTTAAAACATCACTCTTTCCCACTTCTACAATTTTTCCATCTTTTATTAAGACTCCACCATTTTCAAAATATGGGTTCTCTTTATCATGAGTAATCACTCGTCCATTTCCAATTAACATAAACCCTCCTCTATTTTTTTCTGATAACTTCCCCTGCTAAGACTTTATGATAATCACCGTTCTCTATTACTACATTTCCATTTATCAATACGTAATCTATCCCTTTAGGATATTGTGTTGGGTCAACATATGTTCCTTTATCAGTAACCTCTTTCATATCTATAACAAGGACATCTGCAAAGTATCCCTCCTGTATAACTCCCCTATTTTGTATTCCAAAAGCTGTTGCAGCTTTTTTTGTCATTTTAAAAATTGCTTCCTCTATTGTTAAAACCTCTTGCTCTCTAACATATCTTCCTAGAACTCTAGGAAATGAACCATAGGCTCTAGGATGAGGTTTTCCATTTAAAAGTCCATCAGTACACACATTGTGTTCTGGTCTTTTTAAAATTTTAATAATATGCTCCTCTAAACCATAAAAATCAACCATACCCACTGCATTTTCCTCTTCTAATAAAAGATCAAAAGTTGCATTATAAGGGTCTTTTCCTCTAATCTTTCCTATCTCTAAAAGATTTTTTCCTATTAAATCACTATTTTTTTTAGTTTTAACAGAGGTTACAAATATCTGATCCAATCCTGCAAATTCCACAAAGTTATCCCAACCAGGGATTCCATTTTCCATATCATGAATCATTTTATCTCTACACTCTTGGCTTTCAAGTCTTTTCATCAACTCATCTGTTCCACCGGCATGGGCCCAAGGAGGCAGTATCACCCCTAACATAGTGCTTCCTGCCGCATATGGATACTGATCAAAAGATACCTCTATCCCCTCTTTTTTAGCTTCTTCCAGTAAATTCAACATCTCATCTAGATATTTCCAGTTATTTTTTCCACAAACTTTAAAGTGAGAAAAATGTATCTTTACTCCAGATTTTTTTCCTATCTCTATAACCTCTTTCATGGAGCTAACTATTGTATCTGCTTCACTTCTTTGATGAATTACAAACACACCATCAAACTCAGCTACAACTTTACACATCTCAATAATCTCTTTAGTTTCTGAGTAAGCACAAGGTATATATATAAGTCCTGTGGAAAGTCCTAATGCTCCAGCTTCCATCTCTCTTCTCGTAATTTCACACATCTTTTCAATCTCTTCATCTGTTGCTGGACGACCATCTAGTCCCATAGCTTCCATTCTTATGTTTCCATGGGGAACTAAGTATGCTTCATTTAGTCCCACACCATTTTCTTCCATCATTTTTAGGTAGTTATCTGTTGTTTCATACTCCCAGTTAATCTCATCTGATTCTCCATCTAATCCTGCAATATTTTTTCTCCAAGAGCTTATATATCTCTTAGGTAAAGGAGCCATAGAGATTCCATCCTGACCTAAAACTTCCGTTGTAATTCCCTGTCTTATTTTTATCTCATTGTAGGGATTCACAAGAATCATTAAGTCTGAGTGACTATGAGTATCTATAAACCCTGGACAAACTATTTTCCCAGTGGCATCAATAACTCTATCTGCCTCTTTATCTACTTCCCCAACTGACTTTATTATGTTATTTTCAATCAATACATCCCCTAAAAATGGTGCTGTTTTGTCTCCATTTACAATAGTTCCATTTTTTATTAATATTTTCATATATATCTCCCTTCCCTATTTTTTATAAAGAGATTTTAAAATTCCATAGTACCCCTCTGTTCCTTTTATCAATTGCTCAATCTCTATATGTTCATCTATTGTGTGAGCTAAGTTCTCTCTTGATGGTCCAAATCCAATTGTTGGTATCTTTGCCTCTCCCGCATAGTGTGATCCATTTGTACAGAACGAGTATTGAGTTATTTCTGGATTTAATCCCACTGATTTTAATCCCTCATAAGCTATCTTTGTAAACTCATCATCCTTTTCATATAGCCATCCTGGGAAAAATCTCTCTCCCTCTATTGTATTTCCTGTATAACAGTTCTCTTTTCCAACTGAGTATGATACCTTTATCTTCATCTGTGGATCAGCTTTCATAAGGTTTTCTGCCAACTCCTGTAATGGTTTTATTACGCTCTCCATTGTTTCTCCAACCAGAAGTCTTCTATCATATGTAGCTCTACAATACTCTGGTACCACTGAAGCCCCTGGATATGGTGCTGATTTTATATCCACAAGTTCTAAGATTCCTTTTCCTAATACTGGGTGTACTGGGGGTTCTAATTTATTTATCTCTTGAATTACTGTGGCCATTTTATATACCGCATTTATTCCCTTATCTGGATTTGCTGAGTGAGCGGGTTTTCCAAATGTCTCTACCACAATCTCCCCTCTTCCTCTTTGACCTATCTTTAAGTTAAGCTCTGAACACTCCCCTATTACAACATAGTCTGGTTTTACAGCTTCACTTATTTTTCTGGCTGCAATTCCTTCAAAACACTCCTCATGTACTACTCCTGCTACATAGATCTCCCCTTCAAAATCTTTGTCACAATCTTTTGCAAAATAGGAGCATGCTGATATCATAGCTGCCACTTGCCCCTTCATATCTGATGTTCCTCTTCCATATATTTTCCCATCGGATATAGTTCCATCAAATGGTCCAAATGTCCATTTACTCTTATCTGGAACAGGAACAGTATCAATATGTCCATCAAATAGTATTTTTTTACCTGGCTTTTTACCTTTAATTTTTCCAATTATATTTCCATACTCATCTACAAAATACTCATCAAATCCAAGTCTATCAAAGGCCTCTTTTATTACCTCTACAACCTTTCCCTCCTCCCCTGAATAACTTGGTGCTTTTATTAAATCCTGACATAACTCTATTACTCCAGCTTCTCTCTCTTTAGAAAACATTTTTTCCTCCTAAAAAATTTTATTATTTTCAATTAAATTATTTTGTACACTCTCCAAACCAAACTATATCTCTATATTTCTTTGGATCTGTATCTCCCTCTGTACTGAATAACAATACTTTTGAATCCCCATTAAGCTTTAACTTTTCTCTTAACTCTCTGTACTCATCATTTGTCATAATCTCATAAAGAGCTCCCATAGTTACAGCTCCAGACTCTCCAGATTTTACTCTTTGGTCTCCATCTAAAGGATTTCCTAATATTCTCATTCCATTTGCTGCACTCCAGTCTGGACAAGATAAAAACGCTGAACTGTGATTTTTTAAAATCTCCCATCCAATAGTGTTTGGTTCTCCACATGCTAATCCAGCCATTATTGTTTGCATAGCTCCACCTACAAATCTTGGTTTCCCATCTTTTGCTAAAGCTGATTTATATAGACAATCTGCCAAATCTGATTCAGCTATAACTGTTACTGGGCAATCTTTTCCATATATTGAAGCAAAAACTCCTTGAACTGCACCAGCTAATGATCCCACTCCAGCTTGAACAAATATATGAGTTGGTCTATCCACACCATAACTCTTCAGTTGTTCGATAGCTTCCAATGCCATAGTTCCATATCCTTGCATAATCCAAGCTGGAATCTCCTCATATCCTTCCCATGCAGTATCTTGAATTACAACTCCATTTGTCTCTTCAGCATTTTTAGCCGCAAGTCTCACTGCATCATCGTAGTTCATATCTGTTATTGTCGCTTCTGCTCCCTCTTTTCTAATATTTTCAAGTCTTGTTATAGATGACCCAAAAGGCATATATACAACTGATTTTTGATTTAATTTATTAGCTGTCCAAGCGACTCCTCTTCCATGATTTCCATCTGTTGCAGTATAAAAAGTTACATCTCCCAATTTTTCCTTTATATCCTTAGAAGTTAATTTTTCATATCCTAAATTAGATATGTCCTCTCCCAATCTAGAAGCCAGATACTTAGCCATAGCAAAAGACCCACCTAAAACTTTAAAAGCGTTTAATCCAAATCTATATGATTCATCTTTAACGAAGATTCCACCTAAGCCAATACTTTTAGCCACATTTTCCAACTTAGCCAGTGGAGTCTCTTTATATTGAGGGAAGCTACTATGAAAAGCTTTAGCTTTTGCAACTTCCTTCTCAGTTAAAATATCTAAGCAACTCTCATAGTTATCACCTTTTTCAATCTCATTAAAGGCATATTTAATTTTATTTTCCATATCTCACTCCTTATTAGTTTTATCTTCACTTT
>NZ_DBGBQB010000027.1:0-12028 GCF_048470075.1 Cetobacterium sp.
GTATATAGAAAATATCAATAGCATATTGGAGGGAAAATGAGTTTTTTTTTAATGAAGCCTAAAATATATTTTAATAGTTCCATGGAAAAAGTATTTATAGAGAGCAGAATAGAAAAAGTATGTATAATAACTGATTCAACAATAAAGCAATTAAAATTAGTAGAAATGCTGGAGGATATTTTAAAAAAATTAAAAGTTGATTATTTTATCTATTCAGATATAGAGTTAGACCCATCTGTGGAATCTATAAAAAAAGGTATTGTGCATATTGTTAAAAAAAATCCCAAGTGGATAGTAGCCCTAGGAGGTGGATCGGTCATAGATTCAGCAAAATCAATAAACTATTTTTTAAATAAACTTGAAAGAGAAACTTTTATGATCGCTATTCCCACAACAACTGGAACAGGAGCTGAAGTGACATCATATGCAGTTTTAACTGATAGAGAAAACAGCTTAAAAATACCTTTAAAAGATGAGTTTTTAATACCAGATATAGCAATTATAACAGATGAATTTACAAAATTATTACCTAAAAATGTTATAGCTGAGGGGGGGCTAGATGCTCTTACACATAGTATAGAAGCGTATACTTCTAAACAGGGAAATTTTTATACGAGAGTCTATGCAGGTGAAGCTTTAAAATTAATATTTAAAAATCTATTGGTGATGTATAACGATGTTTCAAATGCTGAAAGTAGATTAAATATGGCTAAAGCTTCATGTTTAGCTGGGATCTCATTTGATAAAAGCGGTTTAGGAATAAATCATAGTTTGGCTCATTTTATAGGTGCTAGATACCAAATACCCCATGGAAAGTGCAACGGAATCATATTACCTTATATCATTAAATATAACAGTAAAGATTTAGAAACAGCAAGATTATATAGGGATATCTCTAAAGAGTTGGGGTTACCAGCAAAAACAATAGAGGAGGGTGTTTTTAGTTTAATTAAATGGATTGAAATTATGAAAGAGGAGATGTGTATATCAAAAAGATTAAGAGATTTAGGAATAGAAAAAGAGGAGTATATGAGATTAATTCCAGATATTATTGAAGCTGCAAAAAAGGATATTTGTACAGCTGGAAATGTGAGAGATATAGAAAATAGTGATTTTAAAAGGTTAATAGAGGAACTTTATTAAAAAAAGGAGGAGCTTATGGAGGAAAGATTAGTTGAAAAGATGATGGTAGAGGTTATGGAGAAATTAAAGGGAATAGAAACCCCTAAGAAAGAGTTAAAAGATTGTAGAATAACTGAGTTTGTAGGGATAGGTGAGTTGGGAGACAGCATAGGTTTAGTTATAGCGAATGTAGATTCTGATTTACATAAAGCTATGGGTATTGATAAAAGATATAGATCCATAGGAATAATAGGTGCAAGAGTGGGGGCAGGGCCATTTATAATGGCGGCAGATGAAGCAGTGAAAGCAACAAATACTGAGATAATATCAATTGAATTACCAAGAGATACAAAAGGAGGGGCAGGACATGGTTCATTAATTTTATTTGGAGCAGAGGATGTTTCAGATGCTCGAAGAGCAGTTGAAGTGGCACTAAATAGTGTAACTGAAAAATTTGGAGATGTCTATAGTAATGATTGTGGTCATATTGAGTTACAGTACACAGCTAGAGCATCTCATGCATGTAATAAGGCTTTTGGTGCGCCACTGGGAAAATCTTTTGGACTTATGGTAGGAGCTCCAGCAGCTATAGGGGTTGTTATGGCAGATACTGCGTTAAAAGCAGCAAATGTAGAAGTTTTAGGGTATAGCTCTCCAAATAAAGGAACAAGTTTTTCAAATGAAGTTATTCTGGCAGTTTGTGGGGACTCTGGAGCGGTAAGACAGGCAGTTTTAGCAGCTAAAGAGGTTGGGGTAAAGTTATTGGAAGCTATGGGTGGATCAGCTCCATCATCAGCAAATCCATATATATAACATAGTAAAAAATGGAAATTTATGGAGGTAAAGATGAAATCTAAACGTTTTCAAGTTTTAAAAGAGAGACCTGTAAATAAAGATGGTTATGTAAAAGAGTGGGCTGAAGTAGGATTGATAGCAATGGAATCACCCCTTGATCCAAAGCCTAGTATAAAGATAAAAGATGGGATAGTAATAGAGTTAGATGGTAAATTAAGAGAAAATTTTGATTTGATTGATTATTTTATAGCTGATAGGGGTATTGTTATAGAGAATGCAGAAAAGGTTATGGCAATGGACTCCTTAGAGATTGCTAGAAAATTAGTTGATATCAATATATCAAGAGATGAGATATTAAAAATCTCTCTGTCATTAACACCTGCAAAAATAACAGAAGTAATGGGAAAAATGACAGTTTTAGAGATGATGATGGCTGTAAATAAGATGAGAGCAAGAAAAACTCCATCAAATCAGTGCCATGTTACTAACTTAAAGGATAATCCAGTACAAATAGCTGCAGATGCAGCAGAAGCCTCTTTAAGGGGATTCACTGAACAGGAAACAACGGTTGCAATAGCTAGATATGCACCACTAAATGCAATATCTCTTCTGGTTGGGTCTCAGATAGGAAGGGCAGGAATTTTAACTCAGTGCTCTGTTGAAGAGGCTACAGAGTTATTATTAGGAATGAGAGGATTGACAGCATATGCTGAAACTGTTTCAGTTTATGGAACAGAACCAGTGTTTACAGATGGAGATGACACCCCTTGGTCAAAGACTTTTTTAGCTTCAGCGTATGCATCAAGAGGGCTTAAGATGAGATTTACTTCAGGAAGTGGGTCAGAGGTATTGATGGGATATGCTGAAGGATGTTCAATGCTATATTTAGAAACTCGATGTTTATTTTTGACAAAGGGTGCAGGAGTTCAAGGAATACAAAATGGATCTGTGAGTTGTGTGGGAGTTCCTGGAGCTGTTCCAGGAGGAGTGAGAGAGATATTAGCAGAAAATTTAGTGGCAATGATGTTGGATTTAGAGTGTGCATCAAGTAATGACCAAACATTTACACACTCTGATTTAAGAAGAGTTGCTAGATCACTTATGCAAATGATTCCTGGAACAGATTTTATATGTTCAGGATATAGCTCAATTCCAAACTATGATAATATGTTTGCAGGTTCAAACTGGGATGCTGAAGATTATGATGATTGGAATATTATACAGAGAGATTTAAAAATAGATTGTGGACTAAAACCGGTTAAAGAGGAGGAAGTTATAGCTGCAAGACATAAGGCTGGTAAGGCTATTCAAGCTGTTTTTGAAGTGTTGGGACTACCTGAAATAAAAGATGAGGAAGTGGAAGCAGCAACTTATGGTCATGGAAGTAAAGATATGCCAGAAAGAGATTTAGTTGAGGATATAAAAGCTGCTGAAGAACTTATGCAAAAAGGAATCACAGGAATTGATATTGTAAAAGCGTTGAAATTAAAGGGATTTGATGATGTGGCAATAAACCTTTTAAAACTTATGAAGTTAAGAGTTGCAGGAGATCATCTACATACATCTGCAATTTTAGATAAGGATTTTAATGTTATCAGTGCAGTAAATGATAGAAATGATTATAGAGGACCAGGTACAGGATATCAAATATCAGAGGAACGATGGTCTGAACTTTCTAATATAGAGAATGCTATGGATGCTTCAAAAATAAAATAGGAAGGAGTTGAAAGGTATGCAGATATCAGAGGAAGCTATTAAAAGTATAATAAAAGAAGTTGTAAAAAGATATATGGAAGAGGAAGAAGAGGAGAAAAGTGTTTCAGATACAGGTAAAATGACAATGAAAAGCTCCAGTGAACTGGATATGTTAGAGGTTGGAGAAGCTAAGAAGAGTAACAAAAGTGATGAGGTTATAATAGCGGTAGCTCCAGCATTTGGAAAGTATCAAACTCAAACGATAACTCAAATTCCTCATGGAGAGGTTTTAAAGGAGATAATGGCAGGGATAGAGGAGGAGGGATTAGTTCCAAGAGTAATAAGGGTGTTGAGAACCTCAGATGTTTCTATATTGGCCAATGATGGAGCAAAAATAAGTGGTTCAGGAATAGGCGTTGGTATTCAATCAAAAGGAACAACAGTGATTCATCAAAAAGATTTACCCCCTTTAACAAATTTAGAACTATTTCCACAAGCTCCGCTATTACAGCGTGAACACTATAGATTGATAGGAAAAAATGCAGCCAAGTATGCTAAGGGAGAATCACCAAAACCTGTAACTCAGATGAATGATCAAATGGCTAGACCAAAATATCAGGCTATTGCGGCATTGTTACATATAAAAGAAACAGAGCACGTTATAAGTGGAGCAAAACCAGTTGAATTAAAAATAGTTTTTAAATAAGGAGGGATTAAAGTGGATCAACAGTCACTTGAAAAAATGATAAGAGAGATGATGATGTCCTTATTAAAAGAGGAACAAGAAGTTTTAAAACCAGTAGATATTAATTTTAGTAAAAAGAGTCTTTGCGCAGAAAATTATCCTTTAAGTGAAAAGATGACAGATATTGTAAAATCGGCAACAAATAAAAAATTGGATGAGTTCACTATAGAAAATGTGATGTTAGGCAATATAAATGCTGCAGATTGCAGAATTTCGGCGGAAACTTTAGAGATGCAAGCTCAAATAGCTGAAAGTGTAAATAGAGAGGCATTTGCTAAAAATTTAAGAAGAGCAGCGGAGCTTACAAAGGTCCCAGACGAAAGAATACTTGAAATATACAATAGTTTAAGACCATACAGATCAACAAAAGAGGAGCTTTTAAATATAGCAAAGGAGTTAGAGGAGAAATATTGTGCAGTGGTAAACTCACAACTGATAAAAGAAGCGGCTGAACTTTATGAAAAAAGAGGTAAACTTAGAATCGATTAGGAACTCTTGGAGGAGGGGAAATGGAGTTAATTGTTGGAATAGATATAGGAAATGCAACTACAGAAAGTACCCTTGCTGAGGTAAGAGATAATGAAATAAATATACTCAGTAGTGGAATAGTAAAAACTACAGGAATTAAGGGAACTAAGGAGAATGTTAAGGGTGTTTTTCAATCACTGATAATAGCTTTAAAAAAAGTTGGAAAAGATATAAAAGATTTGGATTTGATAAGAATAAATGAAGCTGCACCTGTTATTGGAGATGTGGCTATGGAAACTATAACGGAAACTATAATAACAGAGTCCACAATGATAGGACATAATCCCAATACTCCAGGAGGAATAGGTGTAGGAGTTGGAGTTTCAAAACTTTTGACTCAAATTGATATGAAAGATTATGGTATGAACATAATTGCATTGATTTCAAAAGATATAGAGTTTAGTGACGCTTCTAAACTGATAAATGAATTAAAAGAAAAAGGGATAAAAATAAAAGGGGCTATAGTTCAAAATGATGATGCAGTTCTAATAAATAATAGATTAAATGAAAAAATACCTATAGTGGATGAAGTATTACATTTTGAAAAGATACCCTTAAATATGCTAACGGCCATAGAGGTTGCCGATAGAGGAAAAGTGATTTCAATGCTCTCAAATCCCTATGGAATTGCGACACTATTTAAACTCTCCTCTGAAGAAACAAAGATAATAGTACCAATATCAAGAGCTTTAATAGGAAATAGATCTGCAGTAATTATAAAAACACCAAAAGGTGATGTAAGAACTAGAGCCATTCCTGCGGGAATAATACATATAATAGGTAAAAATAAAAGAAGAAGTATAGATCTATCAAAAGGAGCAAAAAAAGTTATGGAAAATTTGGAAAGTTGCTGTCCAATTGATGATATATATGGCGAAAAGGGAACGAATATAGGCGGAATGTTAGAGAAAATTAGGATAACAATGGGACAACTAACTGGACAAAATCATCAAAATATAAGGATTCAAGATATCTTAGCTGTGGATACCTTTGTTCCTAAAAAAGTTATAGGGGGAGTAGCTGAAGAGTTTTCAATGGAAAATGCAGTGGGCTTAGCGGCGATGGTTAAGGCAGATAAACTTCAAATGGAGATTATAGCAAATGATTTAGAAAATCAGCTCAATAAAAAAGTGGAGGTTGGAGGAGTGGAAGCAGATATGGCTATATTGGGAGCTTTAACCACTCCAGGAACTGATTCACCGTTAGCCATAATTGATATGGGAGCAGGATCGACTGACGCATGTACAATTGACAGAGATGATAAAGTTATATCCTGCCACTTGGCTGGCGCAGGAAATATGGTGACCATGTTAATCAATAGAGAGCTAGGCTTGAATAACTTTGAAATAGCTGAGGACATAAAGAAATATCCACTGGCAAAGGTGGAAAGTTTATTTCATATTAGACATGAAGATGGGAGTGTCCAGTTTTTTGAAAAAAATTTAGAACCTAAGATTTTTTCTAGAGTGATAATTTTAAAGGATGAAGTTATGGTTCCCATTGAGATAGATGAGACAATTGAGAAGATACGAAAGGTGAGAAGAGAGGCGAAAGAAAAGGTGTTTGTAACCAATGCTATCAGAGCCTTAAGACAGGTTTGTCCAAATTATGATATTCGTAATATAGAGCATGTTGTCTTAGTTGGAGGATCGGCATTAGATTTTGAAATTCCACAAATGGTTACTGAAAAACTTGCACACTATGGTGTAGTTGCTGGAAGAGGAAATATAAGGGGCATTGAAGGACCAAGAAACGCTGTGGCAACAGGACTGGCACTTTCATATAAAAGGATGTGATTTCAATGGAGAAACACATAAGTATAGTTATTCTAAAAAACAGTGAAGTTTTTTTTGATGACAATTTAAAAAATATATTATATGGAATTGAGGAGGAAGGGATACCTTTTGTAGTTGAAGATAGAAAAGAGATGGATAGTGATGTTTTAGGCAATGAAGCCTCACAAATATCGAAATTAGATGTAGGAATAGGTATAGGTATAAATAGTATAACTTTATACCATGAAAAATTAGAGTTTGGAAAGGCACTTTTTAAACTAACTTTAAAAGAAAAAAGAGAAAGATATAGAGCTTTAGGTATAAATAGTGCCCGTCTAATAAAAGGAGTTTATTTTAAATTGGATGGGTGGGAGGTAAATGGATGAATTCTTTAGGATTGATAGAGGTTGTTGGACTTGTAGGAGCAATAGAAGCAGCTGATGTGGCAGCGAAAGCTGCTAATGTGAAAGTTTTAGACTATGAGTTAACAAGAGGTGGTGGACTGGTTACAGTAAAAATAGTGGGCGAAGTTTCAGCGGTAAAAGCTGCAGTGGATGCAGCTGTAAATGCTGCTAGAAAATTGACACAAGTGATAAGCTTTATTGTTATATCTAGACCATCTGAAGAGATAAAAAAAATTATTATGAATGAAAAAGAGGAGTCAGTAAAACAGGAGCAAGAGATAAAAGAGGATATTAAAAATGAGGAGCCAATTGAAAAAAAAGTATCTAAGGATGAGACAAAGAAAAAAATAGAGGTAAAATAATAAGGAGGTAAAGTATGGGAAACGCATTAGGATTAATTGAAACTAAAGGATTGGTAGGAGCGATAGAAGCGGCAGATGCCATGACAAAATCTGCAAATGTTGAATTAGTGGGATATGAGAAAATAGGGTCAGGATTAGTAACCGTTATGGTTAGAGGGGATGTTGGTGCTGTAAAAGCTGCAGTGGATGCTGGAGCAGCAGCAGCAGAAAGGGTTGGAGAGGTTCAATCAGTCCATGTGATTCCAAGACCCCATACTGATACTGAGAGATTATTACCAAAAGTATCTAAGTAATAGAGAGAGGAGAGTATGAAAAAAAGAGTTGAAAAAATTTTAAGAGATATTTTATTGGAAGCTCTTTCAGATAGAATAGATGTAGGTGTCTCAAATAGACACCTACATCTTTCTAAAAAAGATTTGGATATACTTTTTGGTCAAAAGTACACTTTGACAAAGATGAAAGAGCTGATTCAACCCCATCAATATGCAGCTAAAGAAACAGTGGATTTAATAGGTCCTAAAGGGGAGATAAAAAAAGTTAGAGTGCTGGGACCATTAAGAGATAGAACACAGATAGAGATATCTAAAAGCGATAGTTTTAAATTGGGAATAGGGGCTCCAATAAGAGAATCAGGAGATCTGATATCTTCAGCGAGTATAATTTTAAGAGGACCAGAGGGGGAGCTGAAATTAGAGGAGGGAGTCATAGTGGCTCATAGACATATTCATATGCCTAAATACATTGCAGATATAAATGGTTATAAGGATAAAGAGATGGTTAAAGTGGAAACTTTTGGTAAAAGGAAACTGGTTTTTCATAATGTTTTATTGAGAGTGAGTGAAGAGATGGAGAGGGAGTTTCATATAGATTTAGATGAAGCCAATGCGGCCGATATAAAAACAGGGGATAAAGTTAGAATAATAAGGGAGTTACTCTGAAAAAAGAGGGTGTTTTATGGATATTGAAAATATTATAAAAAAAGTTTTAGATGAGTTATTAAAAGAGGAAAAAAGAAAAAATAGATGCTTGGTTTTAATAAATGGAGGAGATAAAAATAAAGAGGAGATTTTATTAAAACTAAAAATACTGGAGAGATGTTTAGAGATAAGTTATATATTTACAAAGGCGGGAAGAGAGGTTGTAGGTATAGATTTTTTAGAAAATAAAAATAAAATTATAGAGTTAGAGATAGGGAATATAGATAGTGTAGTTAAAATGTTTGATATGTTATTATTACCATTTTTTACAAAGAATAGCTGTGCTAAAGTAGCTAATGGAGTTATGGATTCTTTGGAGTTATATCTAATTTCAAATATGATATTGAAAAATAAGAAAATAATAGGGATTTTAGATTCTTGCCTAACTTCTGGGAAGAGTACCTATGAAAAAATGTTAAATAAAAATATTGATATAGTAAAAGAGTTCGGTGTAGAGTTTATATTTTCAAAAAATTTAAAGGATTATTTTTCCAAAGAAAATGAGAGAGTTCAACTGAATAGAGATAAGAGGATTATAGTGTATTCAGATATTAAAGATATACAGGATAAAACAATAGTTTTGCCCAAAGGAGCAGTAATAAGTCCCTTAGCTAAAGAGAAAATAGTTGAAAATAGATGTTT
Source organism: Cetobacterium sp. (assembly GCF_048470075.1). Taxonomy (GTDB): domain Bacteria; phylum Fusobacteriota; class Fusobacteriia; order Fusobacteriales; family Fusobacteriaceae; genus Cetobacterium_A. Next base: position 9,046 of record NZ_DBGBQB010000027.1, read on the forward strand.
AATAGAAAATGATTATTAGGAGATGGTTTTATGTTTTTAGCAAAAGTAGTTGGGAAAATTGTATCAACGACCAAACATGAAGCTTTAAATGGGAAAAAAATTTTAATTGTTTCTCCAATTGATTTTAATGGACAGTTAGATCAAAGTCAATTGGTGAGTTTAGATGGAGTTGGAGCTGGGATAGGAGATCAAGTTTTAGTTTGTAATGGGAGCGTTGCACAATACATGTTTGGAGAAAAACTTCCTATTGACTCAGCTATAATATCAATAATAGATAGTATAGAGAAAAGTTAGGTGATATATATTGGAAAAAAATCATTTAAATTTAATGAAGGTGTATACAAAGACGGGAGATAGTGGAGAGACCTCTCTTTTAGGTGGAGAAAGAGTTAAAAAAAATAGTATTAGAGTGAAAGCGTATGGAGCATTAGATGAGGCCAATGCTTTTTTGGGCCAAATTAGAAGTAAAATGAAAAAGGAGGATATGAAAAATATAATATACTCCATTCAAAAAAAGTTTTTTGTTCTAGGAGCTCAATTGGCATGTGATAAAAAAAATGAACTGTGGTTAAAAGAAAAGATTACACTGGAGGATGTTCATTCAATAGAGAATACCATTGATAACTATTCAAAAAAAATGTTTAAAACTTTTAAATTTGTTGTTCCAGGAGAGGGAGAGTTATCAAGTTTACTTCACATAGCGAGAACGATTGTAAGAAGAGCTGAAAGAGAGATAGTGGAATTGGATCAAAATGAAGGTGTCAGTAAAGAGATATTACGCTATATAAATAGAGTTTCAGATTTAATATACACACTATCTTTAGTTATTGAAAGTGATGAAAAGGTAGAAAGTATAAGTAAAGAAGTAATAAAAATATTAAATGGCAGTAAAAATATTTTAAATTTAGAAGTGGCTAAAGAGATTATAAATAGAGGTGAAGAAAAAGCTAAAGAGATAGGGAAAGAGTTTTCATTTTGTATTCTAAATGGAGATGGAAATATAATAATACAAGAAAAAATGGATAACTCAATACTGATTAGTTTAGAGATGGCTAGAAAAAAAGCGTATACATCAGTTGCATTAAAAATGGAAACAGAGAGATTAAAAGAGCTTATTCAGCCTGGAAATGATTTCTATACCTTACAAAATAGCGGGAATATAGTCGCTTTCTCTGGAGGGATTCCATTGTTTTGTAAAGAAAACCTCGTTGGTGCAATTGGAGTTAGTGGAGGGAGTATAGAGGAGGATACCTTAATAGCTAAAGAGTGTGAAAAGATTTTTTATCAAATGGGGAGAGAGTAAAATGGAGATAAGTGAAAAATTATTGAAACAATTAGTTTCTAGAGTGATGGATGAATTTGATAGAACCAATACTGAAAGAGATGAAACAGTGGTGTATGAGTCAGTAGAGGAAGCCATTGAAAAAGCAAAAGATGCACAAAAAAAGTTATTTGAATCCAAATTGGAGATAAGAGAAAAAATAATAAAATCTATAAGAGAGAGGTTATCAAAACATATTGAGGAGTTATCTAAGTTAGCTGTAGAGGAAACTGGAATGGGAAGAGTGGAGGATAAAATTTTAAAAAATAAGTTAGCTATTGAAAAAACTCCTGGAGTTGAGGATTTAAGAGCCTTTGCTTTCAGTGGAGACGATGGATTAACAGTTTTAGAGTTAAGTCCATATGGTGTCATAGGAGCTATAACTCCATCTACAAACCCAAGTGAAACAATAATATGTAACTCTATTGGGATGATAGCAGCTGGAAACTCAATTATTTTTGCTCCACATCCAGGAGCAAAGAGAACCTCTATAAGAACGATTGAATTAATAAATGAGGCAATTTTAAAAGTATGTAACCTCAAAAATTTAGTTGTTACAGTTAAAGAACCAAGCATTGAAGTGACCAATGAAATAATAGGAAATAAAGAGATTAAAATGGTGGTTGCAACAGGGGGACCTGGAATGGTTAAAGCTGTTATGTCATGTGGGAAAAAAGCTATAGGAGCAGGAGCAGGAAATCCACCTGTCTTAGTAGATGAGACTGCGGATTTAGAGAAAGCGGGTAGAGATATAGTTTTAGGGTGTAGTTTTGACAATAACCTGCCTTGTATATCTGAAAAGGAAGTTGTGGCTGTAGAATCAATTACAGATTTTTTAATATTTCAAATGGAAAAATCAGGGGCATATCATTTAAAAGATAAAAGGAAGGAGGAGGAGTTAAGGAGATTAGTGTTGAAAAATAACCTTCCAAATAGAGAGTTCGTAGGGAAAAATGCCCAATATATACTAGAAAATATAGGGATAAAGGTAGGGGATGAGATCAAGGTGATTGTTTTAGAGACAACGAAAGATCATGTGTTTGCAAAGGAGGAGATGCTTATGCCAATCCTGCCAATAATAAGAGTAAAAGATTCGGAGGAGGGAATAAAAGTTTGTAAAGATTTAGAGAATGGGAATAGACATACAGCGATAATACACTCTAAAAATATTGATACATTGACCAAATATGCAAGATATATGGAAACTACAATCCTTGTAAAAAATGGACCATCCTACTCAGGAATTGGTGTTTCTGGGGAGGGATATACGACTTTTACAATAGCGGGACCAACAGGAGAGGGACTAACATCAGCAAAAAGCTTTGCAAGAAATAGAAGGTGCGTTTTAGTGGGTGGTTTTTCTTTAAAGTAAAAATAAAAAAGTTAAAGGGGAGATTTATATCCCTTTTAACTTTTCAGAACCACACAGTTTTAAAGTTGGAGTAATGATAATCTTTTGAGTGTGTTTAGTGTTACCATCCAATTTTTTAAATAACATTTTAGCTGCAATGGAGCCAATCTCAGAAACAGACCTACTGATACAGCTAATATTGAGATTCAATATATTAAAATAATCGGGATTGTCAAATCCAATTATAGATATATGATTTTTTTTATTATTTTCATTTTGATATTTAATAAAACCTAAAGTGATGAGATTAC
>NZ_DBGBQB010000028.1:0-2430 GCF_048470075.1 Cetobacterium sp.
ATTTTTTCTCTACTTGAATTTTTAAGAAGCGATATAGTAAAAATAGGGAACTCTGAAGTTAAAACTATTTTAGAGAATAGAGAAATAATTGAAAACTATATATTTTCAAATGAGGAGAGTATTTTAGAGGAGAGATTTAGCACTCTTTTAGATGTTTTAAATAGAGTAAAAAGAGTGGTTGTTAAAGGGCTTGGAAATAGAAATTTTGTTCTAGATGTTATTGAAGAGTTTAATATAGGAGAGTTTTTTTCTGGGAAATCAGATTTAAAAAATATCTTTCACTTTTTTGAGATGTCTAAAGAGCATGAAAATATCTTTGACTTTTATAATACATTGATAGATGAGAAAGAGAATCCTAAATTTAAACAAGTATCTTTAGAGGAGGAGAAAGCTATAACTCTTTTAAGTATTCATAAATCTAAAGGTTTGGAGTTTGAAACTGTCTATTATTTCCACCAAGGACAAAGAAAGGGCTTAGAAAGTGGAATACAGTTCCATATAGATTTTAAATCTCCATTTACTGACATAGAAAACTTTATATTTGTAGATAAAAAGTATGAGAAGGTATTGAACTATTTAGGAGATGACTATAGCTTTTTAAAAGAGTTGGAGATAAAGCAGGAACAAGAGGAGATAAATAATATCTATGTGGCATTGACTAGAGCTAAAAAAAATCTGTTTTTGGTTATGGGAGAGAATGAAAATAAATATTTAAAGAACTCAATAGATGGACTATTTCATGTAAAATGTGGTAAAATTAGTAGAACTGAAAAAAATGAAAGTGCACAGAGATTGAAAAATACAGATCTTTTAGATTCAATAGATTTTATTGAAAAGGGTGTAGATGAGTGTGAACAACCAAATAGAGCTCTATTGGTAGATATAGTGACAGAGGAGAAAAGAAGGATAGGAAATGCTATTCACTACTATTTAGAGTTTATTATAAACAACACCACAGATGAGCATAGAGAGGCAAAAATAAGGACGTATTCAAAATATGCATCTATTATTGGAGAGGATAGATTAAAAAATATCCTTGAGGGTGCAGAGTTTAAGATTTTCTTTGAAAATAATCCAATTATTTTCTCAGAGGAGTGGGATTATATATATCCTGAGTATGAGATATATGATGAAGGTAAATTAAAAAGAATAGATAGAATTATGATAAAAAAACCAACACCAACCAGTGATGGACGAATCCTTGTGGTGGATTATAAAACTGGAGGAATAAATCAAGCTCAATTGGATGAGTATATTGAGATTATAAAAAATCATCTATTAAGATTAGGTGAACTTGAAAATTACAATATATCTGGTGAGTTTTTAGAAATTAAACTATAAAAATTAACTATTAAAGAGGGGATGAAATGAAAAAAACAGTTTTAACAGGATTATTTTTAATGAGTTTAGTATCATTTGGGGAAGAGGTTGTAATCTATGGGCCAGAGTCAATGAAGTGGATAGAAACTTCTGCTGGGGAGATATTTAAAGAAAAAACAGGAGCGAGTATAAAATATATCCCAATTGATGGAGTTATACCTAGAATGAAATTGGAAAAAAGAAATCCAAAGGCAGATATTGTTGTTGGATTAACTGATATTAACTACTTAGAGGCAAAAAAAGATGGGCTTTTAAAAAACTATAAACCGACAACAGCTGGAAATATAGCAAAAGAGGAGTTTATAATTGATAAGGAGTGGTCAGTAACTCCTATTGACTATGGAATGTTAGCACTGAATTATAACTATGATAAGATAAAAAAAGATTTAACAACATTTGAGGACTTAAAAGATTATCCTAAAGAACTTCTGATACAAGATCCTAGAAGTTTTACTGGAGAGGCATTTATGCTTTGGACAATAGGAGTATACGGAAAAGATTGGTTAAAGTTTTGGGAAAGTTTAAAGCCTAGCATATTGACAGTTTCGTCAGGTTGGTCAGATTCATTTGCTAAGTTCTCAGTAGGAGAGGGATCAATAATGAGTGGATACGCTTCTAGTTCTATATATTTTTATCAGGATGGAAATGAGAACAAATATAAAAGTTATATACCTAGTGAGGGAGGATATGCTTATTTAGAAGGAGCTGCTCTAATAAATAAGAAAGATATTAAAGAGTCAGCTGAAGAGTTTTTGAACTTTGTTTTAGAACCTGAATTTCAAAAACTTGCTTTGGAAAAAAACTATATGTTTCCTGTTATAGAGTATAAGTTACCTGAAGATTATAAGTATGTACCTACAACAGATAAAATAGTTAGATTAGATGCTGAATATGTAAATGAAAATATGGAAAATTGGAAAAAGCAACTGATTGAGGTATTGAAAAAATAATGGGAAAGAATAGAGCCTATAGTTATATATATCTTATTCTATGGGTAATCCCTCTAATGTTTTTTATAAAAGATTTCTTCTATCTTGAAGAGATTAGAAA
>NZ_DBGBQB010000029.1:0-3775 GCF_048470075.1 Cetobacterium sp.
ATATTATTTAAGAGAATTTTTTTCTCATCTAAAAGATAGTTTAAATATCTATTTATAGTTTTTGTAGCTATTCCTGTCAAATGAAAAATCTCTTCCACAGTGAGATATTCATCTCTATCCTCTAAACACTCTAAAATTATATTCAATGTGTTTCTATCTATCCCTTTAGGTAAAACTCTTTCACTCTTTACACTTTTCCTATTATTCACATGCACATTTACTCTTGAGAAAAGATCCAACATTTTTATGGGTTTAATAGCAAAATCATTTGCTCCCGCTTGAAAAAAACTCTCAGCTACCATCTCTTCCCCTTCAACTGTTAGAGCTATTATTGGAACCTCTTTATCCAAAAGTCTTAACATCTTCGTTCCGATAGCTCCATTTACATATGGCATATTATAGTCTATTAAAATTATATCAAAACTATTACCTTTTATCAGTTCTAAAGCTTTTTCTACACTATTTGCAATTTCTACACTCCACTCCTTATATTTAAAAAACTCAGATATTGCAAAACATATATCCTCTGAGTCATCAATTATTAATATCCTATTTTTCATATCCATCCCCCTTTAGAATGATATAAGCTTTTGTACCACCCTTCTCTTTTTTCGCAAAGTATATTTTCCCATTTATCTCTTTTAAAGTTGTTATAACAAAGGCTAATCCTTTGCCATAGGAGTTTTTTGTAGATACTCCCTCCTTTATGAGATTTTTTATATTATCGATATCTATTCCATCTCCATAGTCCTCTATTTGTATGATTAAATACTCCTTATAATTTTTAAGTATTATATTTATAGTAGAGGAGTTTGCTTCCCAAGAGTTTACAATAAGATTTATCATCACTCTAGAGAGTAAAACTCTGTTACTCATTATCTTATATCCCTCTCTTAGATAGCTTTTACAAGTTATTCCTTCAATATTTTTATGAACAGATAAAAATGAAAATATAAATTTCATTATATCCTCAACAACTATTGGACTTTCAGATTTCGCAGAGAGTATCTCTTCAATCATAATATTTGTTTTTTCTATTGAATCCTCCATTTTTTTCAAATAGAGTTTTTTTCTTTCATTATCCTCTTGAAGTGCAAGAGTTTCTAATAATATTCCAACAGAAAAAATAGGTGTTTTTAAATCATGTACTAAAAGTTGAACCTCTTTTAAATATCTATTTTCCACTTCTGAGCTAAATCTTGCTATTCTTTCCTCCTGACCTTTAAAAAAATGTAACAATAGAATTGAAAATAGAGTGAAAAAACTAAAAAAGCTTATACAGATTATAGTTACAATCAAGTCTGCTTCCATAAAACTTATCGCTTTATTGAGATCCGCCGTAATCTCTCCCACTCCTAGGAAGTTAAAAAATCTACTCATATCTAACCATTGTAACCCTATAACAAAGGATAAAAAGACTAGGTATTTTTCTAAATAACCCACGTTTTTTAAATCAAACTTTATATAGTAGCAAAACCACAATATTCCTAAAACACTTGTTTTCCCCACAGGGAGCTCAATATTATAAAAAAGCCTTATTAAGCTATAAGCTACTGGTATTATTGGAAGTATTAAAAGTATTTTTTCAAATGTTCTTTTTTTCCCTTTTATCACTATCTCAATAGAATCAAAGAGTAAAAAAATGGCTATATACATTGGTATTGATCTAAGCGTATTAAGAGTAACTAATTTTAACATCCCAATTAATAGGCACTCTTTATCCCACATATCCAGTGCCATATCTATTGAGTCATAGATTTTAAAATTTTGATGAGTTAAAAATACTGGTAATATCATTCCAAAAAAAAGTATTAAAAAAACCAGTTTTATTTTTCTTTTTTCCACTCTAATATCCATATATCCACCCCGCTTATAATACCTTATTATATCATTTTTTTTATTAATAGAACATTTTAAATTTATATAAATAAAAAATTGCAGATTTCACCCTGCAATTTTTAACTTCTATCCCACTTTATTCTTCATTTACAGTAATCCTAGCATTCCCCAATACGGAACACAGATAACAAGTAGAAAAATTATACTCAATATCATCTTCAGTATATATATCTTTACAAACTCTTTTAAACTCATAACTCCATAACTAAACATCATTAGAGGTAAAACATATTCATATGGAAATATAATCTGTTCCAGTCCAACAGCATAGGAGTTTAGTATCACTGTGGGAGATATTCCATTTTCAATGGCGGTCTCTACTAAAGGTTGAGTCAGTGCACTGGCAGCAGCTAATGGTGTCAGTAGAAAATTGACAATAACTCCTATTACCCAACTCATTGAAACTATTGTAAAACTGCTTCCCTTTAAATATACAGTTAAAATTCTTCCAATAAATGCTCCAGTTCCAGTAGCCATTGATACGGCACCTATAGTCATTGCTCCTGTCATCAATATTATCATAGGCATATTTACACTTTTTAAATCCTTATCTTCAGCTACATCTATACCTGGAAGGTAAAAGCAGAAAGCTCCTATGGCAAAAACCCATCCTGCAGATATTTCATGAATACTACTTGTGCATAAAATAGCTACCATAATAGCCAATACCAATATAACTTTTTTCTCCCGAATACTCATCTTTCCAAGTTTTGAATGCTCCTTATCAAAATATTCCTTCGTTTTAAAATGATTCTCTTTTTTAAAAATACTTGCATCCCCTCTATAAAAAAATATGATTGCTACAATATAGACAGCTGACAATAAAAATGTCATCAATCCCATCTCTATCATATACTCCATCCATGTTAAATGAACATTAAAATTTTTTGCAATTGAATATGAAATTAGATTTATTCCATCTACAATCGTATAAGGAGTCAAAGCCATAAATGAACTAGCCGCCATTATAGCTACAGCTTCTTTAGAGTTTTTCTTTAAATTTAAAGCTGTTATTATACCGAAAGCCAATGGTAAAAATAAAGTAGTTCTTGCTGCTGTACTAGGTATGATTACGCATAATATTAAACCAACAATTAGAAATCCTAAAGGTATCCCTCTATAAGTTCCACCTGCAATCTTTATGGCTGTTATAGCCATTCTTTTCATAAGTCCAGTTCTTTCAAAGACACTAGATATAACCATACCCCCTATAAATAACCACGGCATCTCTGTTGTCCACGGTGAAAAAGCTTGAGCTGGGGTTGCTAGTCCAAAACTGATGTAGATTATTGGCAAAATTAACGCTGGTGCAGCTAGAGGCATCAGTTCAAAGGCCCAGACCATTATTATTAAAATTGTAATCATAAAAAAAGTTCTAATATTTGTTGTATAGTTTTCATTAACTTGCATAAGCATAGGAGTAAACATCATCGCTCATGATGTTGCCTTGCCATCCATCTTGGAGTTTCACCCTCATCTTCTATATACTCATCAAATTTCCAAACTATGTTTCCATCCCAATCTAGTTCAACTAAATCAGTTTGATCTTGCATTCCAAATTTAGGACTTCTCTCCCCTCTACTTCCCAGTATGTGTCCATTGGGAAAAACTTTATTTGGAAATCCTTGTAATCCTTCCCATAATCGAACTTCACGCCCATTCATATCAATTAACATTGCTCCCAAACCAATTAAATTAAATACTGTATAACCGCTCCATGCTTTTTCTGGATTATAAATTGTTGCTCCTGTTGGATAAATCGTAGGATGACCCATTAAAAAACCTCCACATCTATATTTTATTTTTAACTCTCTCGTTAAAATTTATTTTTTATTTACTTTTGTCTTTGCTTTTTTAACCTTTACTATCCCTATTT
>NZ_DBGBQB010000030.1:0-5586 GCF_048470075.1 Cetobacterium sp.
TATTATATCAGAAAAAATCATTTATATAAATATCTAAACTTGTTTAAACAAGTTGTTGACAAAATAAGAAAAAATTTATATGATATGTTCAATAAGAGATTAAAAAGTTTTTTTAAAAACATTGGAGGTTTAAAATGGGTAGATATGAAAGCGAAGCTAAAGAGATATTAGATTTGATTGGTGGAAAAGAAAATTTAATTAGTGCAACTCATTGCGTAACTAGACTTAGATTAGTTTTAAAAGATGAGAGTTTAGTAAAAAAAATAGAGTTGGAGAATAGCTCATTAGTAAAAGGGTGTTTTTCAACATCAGGACAATTTCAAATAATTATAGGAAATCAAGTTAAGGATTTATATAAAGATTTTATTATGGCTGCAGGAATTTCTGAGGCGACTAAAGAGGAAACAAAAGTTGCTGCCAGTGAAAAAATGGGGATGTTACAAAAAATTGTAGGTGGATTTGCAGAGATATTTACACCGCTTCTTCCTGTTATTATTGCAGGTGGATTGATATTAGGGTTTAGAAATATAATTGGTGACTTGGCAATATTTGGAAATGGGAACCAAACTTTAACAAGTCTATATCCTAAGTTAGCAGAACTTCATAGTTTTTTATGGATTTTAGGAGAAGCTATATTTCACTTTTTACCAGTGGGAGTAACATGGTCCACAGTAAAAAAATATGGAGGAACAGAGATTTTAGGAATAGTTTTAGGAATAACCCTAGTTTCACCACAGCTTATGAATGCCTATGCCTATGCAACAGCTCAAGCAACAGGAACAGTACCTTTCTGGGATTTTGGATTTATAACTATTGAAAAAGTTGGTTATCAAGCTCAAGTTATACCAGCTATGTTGGCAGGAATATTTATGGCAAAAATGGAGCTTTTTTTAAGAAAGCATCTTTCAGAAATTTTAAAGATGATACTGCTTCCATTTTTAGTTTTGTTTATAACAGTTATTGTGTCATATTTAGTTATTGGACCAGTATCTCGTGAGTTAGGAAATTATATAGCCGCAATATTTAATATTTTATTAACTGGACCTTTTAGAGTGTTGGGATCAATAATTTTTGGAATGCTTTATGCACCTCTAGTTATAACAGGAGTCCATCATACATTTTTGGCAGTGGATTTACAACTAATTGCTCAAGGTGGAACAATGATTTGGCCAATGATAGCACTGAGTAACATAGCTCAAGGTTCAGCTGCTGTAACAATTATGTTTTTAAATAAAAAGGATGAAAAATTAAAATCATTGTCTTTATCGTCGGCAATATCAGCGTGGTTAGGAGTTACTGAACCAGCTATGTTTGGAGTGAACTTAAGATTTATGTATCCATTTTATGGAGCTTTAATAGGTTCTGCTCTTGCTGCAACTTATTCAACTTTAACAGGAGTTTTAGCAAATTCAATAGGAATAGGTGGTCTTCCAGCATTTTTAGCTATTCAACCTAAGTTTTGGATAAACTATATTATAGCTATGGCAATAGCTTTTATAGTTCCAATTATTGCTACATATTTATTGAGCAAAGGTAGATTTGCAAAGAGATAAAAAATATAAAATAAAAAGTGAGGAAAATTATGTTAGAAAAAGATTGGTGGAAAAGTGCCACAGTTTATCAGATATATCCAAAAAGTTTTTGTGATAGCAATGGGGATGGAATAGGAGATATTAAGGGGATTATAAGTAAACTAGACTATTTAAAAAAATTAGGTATAGATGTAGTTTGGACAACGCCAATGTACGTTTCACCAATGATGGACAATGGATATGATATAGCTGACTATTATAATATTGATCCAGTATTTGGAACTATGGAAGATTTTCATGAACTATTAGATGAAATGCATAAAAAAGGCATGAAATTAATAATGGATATGGTTATTAACCATACATCAACAGAGCACTTTTGGTTTAAAGAAGCTTTGAAAGGTCCAGAGAACAGATACCATAACTACTATATTTGGAAAGATGGAGTAGCGGATAAAGCTCCAAATAATTGGGCCTCAAAATTTGGAGGAAGTGCTTGGGAATATGTGGAATCACTTGGAAAATACTACTTACATCTTTTTGATGTAACCCAAGCTGATCTCAATTGGGAAAATCCTGATTTAAGAGATGATATTTATAAAATGATAAATTTTTGGTTAGAAAAAGGTGTGGATGGCTTTAGATTAGATGTAATAAATTTGATTTCAAAGGATCAAAGTTTTCCAGATGACAACTATAAAACTGCTACGTCAGATGGAAGAAAATTCTATACAGATGGACCTAGAGTTCATGAGTTTTTAAAGGAGTTAACAGCTAATACTTTTGGGAAATATCCAGGAAGTTTAACTGTAGGTGAGATGTCTTCAACAACTATCCCACATTGTATAGAGTACACAAAACCAGAAAATAAAGAGTTGTCTATGGTATTTAATTTTCATCATTTAAAGGTAGATTATCCAAATGGAGAAAAATGGGCTTTAGGAGATATGGATTTTAAATCCTTAAAAGAGATATTTTTTAAATGGCAAGTTGAAATGGAAAAAGGAAATGGCTGGAGTGCTGTATTTTGGTGCAACCATGATCAACCAAGAATTGTTTCTAGATTTGGAAATGAAAAATATTTAAAAGAATCTGGAAAAATGTTGGGAACAGCTATTCATATGCTAAGGGGAACCCCATATATCTATCAAGGGGAGGAGATAGCAATGACTAATCCCCATTTCGAAAATATTGATGAATATAGAGATGTAGAAGCTTTAAACAATTATAATATACTTCTTGAAAAGGGAAAAACTATAGATGAGGCTATAGAGATTTTAGGACAAAAATCTAGAGATAATAGTAGAACTCCGATTCAATGGAATGGAAATAAAAATGCTGGATTTACTGAGGGAACTCCATGGATAGAAGTGGCTAAAAATTATTTGGATATAAATGTTGAAAACAATTTAGAAGATGAGGATTCAGTTTTTTATTATTATAAAAAGTTAATTGAATTAAGAAAAAAGTATAAAGTTATTTCAAATGGAGATTTTATACCTATGTATGAGGAGAATCCTCAAATTTTTGGATATATTCGTAAATTTCAAAATGAAAAACTTTTAGTTATAAACAACTTCTATGAGGATGAGATAGAAGTTGAAATTCCAGAAGAGTTTATAGGAAAAGATATTTTAATTGGGAATTATAGCGATTTGTTATTAAATAGTAAAAAAATAAGATTGAGAGCATATGAGTCAGTTGTAATATATTCATAGTAATATATCCATCTGTTGATGAAAATGAAAAATTAAAGTTTAATTTTGAATTTGTAGTAATAATATTTGAGCAGTTAAGCCCTTTAGAGATAAAGGGCTTAAGTTGCTTAAAATGTTAAAGCATCAATTGACCATCTTTTAAAATCATTATATCATCTGCAATTAATGTTGGGTTTGTCATTATTAAATCATAGTGACAAGCCGCTTTAACCACACCACCAAGAGTAATGTTTGTCCCAACCCCTATATGTAGAGATCCATATACGCCTTCATCCTCCAACATAGAGCCTGTAAATGTGCACATAGGATTTAGACCAACTCCAATTTCAGCTATATTGTAGACATTAGCATCCTTTTTGCTAATCCAATCAGCTGCTAATTTTTGTGCTTCCTCACCTCCAACAATAGATTCAGGAATTATAAAGCCATCTTTTACTTGAGCTTTTACAGGTGTTTTAAGAAGACCAATTCCAATATAAGGGATACTGGCATCAGCAACGATGACTCCATTAGCGGATCCTTCAACAGGGGAAACATTGGCTTCAATTGTTGGAACTGGACCAAATTCGCCAGGACCAACAAGTCCAGTTAGAGCGTTTCCTCTTCTACCTTCTGCAGAAACTACCAGGTTTGTTCCCATTGGAGTTGTGATGGATATTATTTTTGAGTTGGCCATTATTTCAGCCACTTTTTTACAGTTTTTTTCAGCTTCATAATAGTCAGCAAAAATTCCACCTCTTATCATTTGGTCTTCATTAAATTGAGTTAACATAATACCTCTTGAACCATTTTTACAGGCATTTTTTACTGCATTTGTATGTGTAATAGATGTATATACGGCAGATATAAAAGCATCGGAATTCTCCATTGCAGCAGCAATTGTTTTTGGTGGCTCTTGACCATCTCTTTCTCTAGGCATTAAAATATGAATTGAAGGTTCAGCTCCAGCTGCAAATACAGCACTAGCTAAAGATTCTGCAATTGTCATTTGTTTGGGTTCAGTTATTATAGCTACTTGTTCACCCTTTTTAACTCCAAGATTAGTTTCAACAATAGATTTTGCTCCTTTTGCCATTAATAGTTTTTTCATATTGTCCTCCTTTTAAGATAAAAAATTTATAAAACCAACAATTATAGCTGAGTTAAAAAAGTTTATAAAGAGACTTCCAACTAAAGGTACAATAAAAAATGCTGTTGGAGCTCCTCCATATTTTTCTTCAATGGATTGCATATTTGCCATAGCTGTAGGAACGGCACCTAATCCAAAGCCACAGTGTCCAACGGCTATCATAGATGCTTCATAATCTTTTCCCATAATTTTAAAATCTATATATATTGCACAAAGAACCATAAGAATAATTTGAGCTCCTAAAAGAATAAACATAGGAATAGCTAAGTCAGATATTTGCCATAATTTTAAATTCATCATAGAAAAAGCTAAAAATATTATAAGAGAAATCTCACCAATAATTCTAATTTCATTTTCTTTAATATCTATTTTGTATGAATAATCAGCAAAATTTCTTAAAATAGCGGCAGCAACCATAGCACCAACTGATGCAGGAAAGGTTAACCCGGTTTTAGCTAGGAGCATTGAAATAACAGATCCTAAAGCCATAGCTAAAATTATTTGATACACTGCTAAGTAAACTCCTTTCTCATCGAGATTGCTAATTTTTTCGATTTCATCTTTTACAAATGAAGCGATTCCGCTGTTAGAATCAGAGGTTAAATTATGTTTTTCAATGAGATATTTTCCAACAGGTCCACCTATAAGGCTACCTGCAATAAGACCAAAAGTAGCAGCGGCGAGTGTAATTGTTAAGGCATTTTCAAGACCAGCAGCTTCCAAGACTGGAGAAAATGCTGCAGAGGTTCCATGTCCACCAGTCATAGGAATAGAGGCAGTAGCAAGGCCAATAAGTGGATTTAAACCCATAAATTTAGCAAGAGATATACCTACAATATTTTGAAAAATTACGACTATAGCGGAAAGAAGTAAAAATTTGATTACATTAGGACCGCCTTTTTTTAATAGTTTATAACTAGCTGTAAAACCAATACTAGCATAAAAAGCAAGCATAAAAAAATCACTCAAAACAAAATTTAGGTTAAAAGTAAAAAAATTTGTAGTATATCCAATTAAAACAATAAGAGTAAATAAGAGACCACCTATAACAGGGATAGGAATACAAAATTTTTTTAGAAAAACACTTCTTTTTTTTATAAAATCGCCCATTAACAAGATAAGAACAGCTAAAGCAGTAGTTAAAAATAGATTAAGATCAATTGTCATTTTACCCCTCCTTTATTCTATATTAAACATTCTATAGAAT
>NZ_DBGBQB010000031.1:0-2405 GCF_048470075.1 Cetobacterium sp.
CTTTAAATGCAGGTCAAAAAATAATACAAGTTCCTACAGATATTTTAATGCCTATATCAGAAAGAGCAATATTAAATATAGAAGGTGAAATATATTTTTTAGAAAGAGATTACACAATAGATACAAGAGTAAATACAATAACTTTAAAAGAGCCATATAGCTTTAATAATGATAGTATGTATGAAATTATAGACCCTTTACCACCAACATATGTAAAAGAACAAATACAAGAGTTTATAGATGATTTTAAACAACTTGTATCAAATTCTAAAGTTGATTTTGAAGCTTTAAAAGAAAGAGTATTTTTAGAAATTCAACAAAAAGTTGATGATTTTTATACTCAATTAGAAAATTATATAGAAGAAAATAAAGAAAAATTAAAAGGTCATTCTATAGATAGAATTATTGAAAATGGACAAGATGAAAATGGTGGGAATATTTATGATATTTTTAGAGATGATGATAGGAAAATTGGAACAATAACAGCTCCACAAGGAGATGAAGGAGTTGGAGTTGTTGATGTAGAGTATGTAGGTTTGACAGAAAATGGAGATACAGAATATAAACAGGTTTTAAGTAATGGCCAAAGGACAGAACATACATTTATATCTCCAAAAGGTCAAAAAGGAGAGCCATTTTATATAAAAAAAGTTTATCCAAGTATAGCAGCTATGGAAGCAGATTTTGAAACTGATAATGTTAAATTTGGAGAGTATGCAATAATAAGTTCAAATGATGACGATAATGCAAAACTATTTGAAAAAAGACTAGACGGATTTTTCTTTACAGTTCAAATGGCTATGAGAGGAAAATCAGCTTATGAAAGTTGGCTAGAATTAGGAAATGAAGGAACTGAAGAAGATTTTATAAATTCACTTAAAGGCGTTGGAATAATAGGTAAAGAGTTTGTAAGAAAAGATGCAGAAGGAAACTATGTATACAGAGATATATATAGTGATGGGACTAAAAGTTCTGAATATATAAGCCCTAGAGGTCCAAGAGGGTATACAGGGGGAATAGTAGGGTTGCCTGATGATGCAGAGCCACAACCACCTATGACAGATATATATGGAACTATTATAGAACATCATGGGTCACAAGTTCCAGAAGGCTGGGCTTTATGCAATGGGGCATATTTATCTGGTAATAAATATCCGCATTTACTTGGAATGTTTGATGATGCATCTGAGCCACTAGATGTAAGATATAAATTTATAGACTATAGTCATGTCAAATCTAATAGTTCAGGTGGAAATGGGGAGTACTGGAGTAGAACAGATATAGTTTGCGGTGGGGATAGTTTTCACTCTCGTTATTTTAGATATAATGGTTCGTATTATAATTATTCAAGTATAAATACTGGATTGTTTTTCTCTAACGAAACATCTGTATACAATAATGACTCTAGACTAGTATATAACGTATCTACAAGACCAGATAAAACTTCTAAAGAAATTTTAGGTTATATATCTGATTTGGAAATAAAATCTTCGAGATATATGTATCTTAAAGCAATAGCTTTTGACGGTGAAAATTTTGAATATGGTGGAATATTACCTAATTATTCTTCAGAAACTACAGGAGGATATAATAAAAATCTTCATCCCGATATATATTTCAATATTGAATATATCGATGAAGACAGTGGAGATTGGAGATTGGGAGTTCAGTTACATAATAAAACAGATTTTATTAAATCAAATATTTTAGATAACATGTATATAGCGGAAATTAAAACTACATTTAAAACTAAAAAAATAAGATTATCAATAGACCTTAATAAATCTACACCTCATTATCCGCTGAGTAGTCCTGAGAGAGTAGAAGGATACGGACTGTATTTTTTAGGAAGATTTCATACGTATATAGATGATGTTCCTAATAGAGAGAATATGACTGTTATAAAACTTCCTAATTTAAAAGATTCAACGGGAAGATATAAACTTGTGTATATAGGACAACCACTGGAGATAACAGAACCGACAATGTATTCTTATTCTAAAGATAATATATTTAATGGAGAAGTACCATTGTCTTTAGCTGTAAATAATGAATTGCCGAATTATACAGAAGGAATAACAATGACAGAGCCACAGCCTTCAAGAATGGGATATACAAATAAGTATAATAATGATACTGACACATGGGAACTTGTAAAAACACATCTGGATAAAGAAGGTTATTATTATGATGAAAAAGGAGATTTGAAATATATTTATAAGCCACACAATTGGTTTAAATGGGATTTTGAAACACATACATGGATAGAAGATACCCTTTTAAAAGAAGAGGCTAAAAATGAGCTTTTAAACAAATATATAGAGCTAGAATTAAAGAAAGATAAAATTATTCAATTAAAATTAAATACTGAAGATATAGAAAAGCAAATAAAAATAGTTAAGCAA
>NZ_DBGBQB010000032.1:0-2478 GCF_048470075.1 Cetobacterium sp.
ATCTTTATTTGTATATTCTTTTTATTTTCTCCTCTAATTTTAAAGGTATTCTATAATTTTCTTCGGTTATCTTTTGAAGGGTATAGTATGGTTTATTTTTATAATTTTTTCTTTCTCTTTCCTCTTCGTAAATCTCCTCCTCTATATCATTTTCAAACTCTATAAAATCTCCTATATATCTATTTATTATTTTCTCTATTTTTCTGTTCTTTATATTGGAATTTTCTAGCTCTGTCTCATTTCTCCACTTATGATTATCCTTATCATAAACTGCTACATATGGAATTCTATACGCATTTAAAATTTTTATAAACTGTGGAATTATACTTTTACTTCCACACTCCACTATAGAGTAGTTATAGTTATAAATTTCAAGTTTCTTAGCCAGGTAGGATATCGCTATCTTATCGGTTTGTCCCTCTACTAGTATCACTTTTTTTGCAAAAAACAACTCCCCTCTATCTGGATTTATCCAATAGTTCATATTAAAACTTTTTATCTCATCTCCATTTAATAATCTTCCTGTGTGTTGATAAACTTTCACTTCATTTTTTATTTTTTTTATTAAACATATTGACTTATATTGATTTAAGCCCACAAAATAGCTTGAATGTGTTTCCATTATTATCTGAACCCCTATTTTAGATAATTTCACTAATATAGAGTACATCTCTCTACTCTCTTGGGGACTTAAATGTAACTCTGGCTCTTCAAAAATTAAAAACATATTATAAAAATGATTTTTTAAATCTATCTCATACTCCTCTATATCCTCTAGAATATTTTTTAAGAAGCTAAAAAGTACCTTTCTTTGCAAACTTTGAGATAAAATATTTGATCTTAAGTGCCCTAATTTACTTTCTAACTCATTTGCAATTTTATTTTTTTTATTATCTGAGTCAAAAATAGTTTTAATTTGATTTAAAGCTTCATATATACTATTCTCTTTAGATGTTATAACTATCCCTTTAATATCTCTAAATCTTTTTTTGACACTATCTAAACTTAACTCTCTTTCCACTCCATGATCCAATACAAAATAGCTATCTTTTTCACCTATCTTTTTTACTAACTTTAAAGTTAAAAAACCACTATTTTTATCATAATACTTTATTTTAATCTCTATCTCTGATTTTTTATCTTTAAAATCTGAATCTTTAATTTCATAACCTCCTAAAATAGCTGCCAATCCCTTTAAGATACTTGTTTTTCCCCTATTTGATTCACCTATTAATATCAACATCTTTTGAAACTCAATATTTAAGTAACCAATACCTTGCCAATTTTTTATACTCAATCTTTTTATTTCCACTTTTTCACCTACTTTTCTTTTGGTAGTTGCTGAACTCTTTTAACTTTCATTGAATATCCCAAAACTCCCCAAGGATCTAGCGATCCTTTCAAACTTAAGGTGTCGCTATCTATCACTTTGGCTGTTCCATAATATTTTTTTCCATTCCATGAATCATATATCCATCCATCCACTAGTGCTGTTCCTTGCCTATTTAAACTCAAACCGCCAACAACCTGTAAACCTATGACTTTTCTATTTCTTAAATTTGGGTTTGAATTATTTCTATCCACTTGCTCTATCCCTTCCATAGAATCACCTTTTGGATATTTTAAATCTTTTAACCATCTCACATATCCCACATATTCCTGATCTTTCTTTTCAATCTCTATTATAACTTTTTTATCTGGCATTTCCCAATACCCTATATATGGATCTTTAGAAAAAAGTTGGCAGAACATCATTAAAAATAAAGCAATATAATATTTTTTCATCTTTCCTCCTCAATCTAAAATCGATACATACTCTTTCAACCCTCTTAACTCAAAAAGTTTTTTCAAAATTTTCTTAGATTCTTTTTTATTGATTGGAAAATTATTGTTCTCTAAAATTTTAAACCCTTTATAAGCATTCTCTGATACTACTTTTAAGTAGTCCTCTTGAGATTCTTTCTCACCTTTACTACTATGTATTAATTTTGATTTTAAAAGATTCACTTTTCCATTTTTTTTATCCTCCTCTATATCAAAAAAATCATCTAGAGCTTGTAATGCCATTCCTATTTCAAATATTCCCTTGGAATACTCTTTTAATTTTATATTATCCTCGACAACCAATGGAACTTCTAAACTTATTTTTAATAGTTCTCCACCTATTCCTCTATGTATTTTCTCCAAAATATACTCCTCATTTGGATATTCTGAATATTGAGATATATCTCTTAAACTCTCACTTATAGCTATTAAATAGATTTTATCAAATATCTTTTTAACAGCCATATCCTTTCCATCACTTAATTCAAGGCACTCTTTTGTCAAAAGATTCTGACATGTTAACATCACCAAACTATTTGATACCACTTTGTTTTTTAAGCTTTTTATAAAGATTAACCCCTTATTCTCATCATCTATAATGTTATCTGTCGATGTAACTATCTGTCTTAAGTATACTATTATTTTAGTATATCT
>NZ_DBGBQB010000033.1:0-1590 GCF_048470075.1 Cetobacterium sp.
AAAAGAGACTGACTAAAAATTTTTAGAAACAAAATAAATGGCAAAGAAATCTTAATGATTTCTCTACCATTTTTTCTTAAAAATCAGTGAAAAGTAAGTTTTTTTCCTAAGAGTATATTACTTTTAGGTATATTTAGTAATTTTATTAAATTGTAGGCGGCCGAAAAAAGACCTATTCAAGATTAACTTTGAACTTGAAGCAGAATTCTAGATATGAATTTTCGTCTTTTTTATGAAACATTCAGAAAAGTATAAGAAGATTGATAATTTAATTTTTTGTGAATTCCCCTTAAATTATATCAATCTTCTATATACTCATATAACTTATTCAAGTGCACCACATATACGGTATTTTATGGTATTTCACAGCTTTGAGCTTTTATCTCATTGTACTAATTTTATTTATTTAACTCAAATTTTTTAATACTTTTTACTTAATTTTTTCTAAATTCGCAAGATATACTATTTTAAATTAGTTTTAAAAAATGTTTCTAGTTTATCAAAAGGAATTTTATTTAAATCGAAATATAGATCCACATGATTAGCATTTGGAATAATCATTAACTCTTTTGGTTCTGCTGCCGCATTATAGGCATCTTTACTAAAATATAAAGAGTGTGCATTCTCACCTGCAATAATTAATATTGGTCGAGGAGAAATTTCGCTAATATATGTTAATAAAGGGAAATTCATAAATGATAATGGCATTGTTGTGTTCCATGCACCTGTTGAATTTAAAGAGTTTTTATGATAACCAATTTTAGTTTTATAATAATCAAAAAACTCTTTTAAAACAGGATTTGGATTTTCAGGAAGAGATTCAGGCAAAATAAGTTTTTCAACATATATATCGCCATTTTCAAGAACATATAAATCGTGATTTTCTGTGTCAAACGTTCCATTTTTTGCATCTATCCAACGTTTTTCATTCAAATAATTTAAAACAGCTTTTCTTTGGTCTATATCATAACGATCCTTTCCATCTCCAACACCATGTCCCATAGCACGACTCATATCATACATAACAGAAGTTGCCACAGCTTTTACTCTTGTATCCATTGCAGTAGCACTTAGTGCCATTCCTCCAAAACCACAAATACCTATAACTCCGATTTGATTACGATTAACATAAGGTAGAAGACCTAAAAAATCAATTGCTGCACTAAAATCCTCTGTATTTATTTCAGGTGATGCAAGATTACGAGGTTGACCTCCACTTTCTCCAGTATAAGATGGGTCAAAAGCTAATGTTACAAATCCACGTTCTGCCATTGTTTGAGCATATAATCCAGAAGATTGTTCTTTTACCGCTCCAAAAGGACCACTAACAGCAATTGCTGGTAATTTTTCATTATTTATATCTTTAGGAATATATAAATCTCCAACTAAAGTTATTCCATAACGATTTTTAAAACTAATCTTTTCATGAGTTACCTTTTCACTCTTTGGAAAAACTTTATCCCATTCTTTTGTTATAACAATATCATTGCTTTTAACTTCATTTGCCATTGCTACACCACTCCCTAAATTTAAAATTAACATACTTATTAGTGCTAAAAATAATTTCAATTTAATCGCCTCCAATATAAT
>NZ_DBGBQB010000034.1:0-16779 GCF_048470075.1 Cetobacterium sp.
CTCTCTTTTTTACTCAGCTTTTTAGAAAATTCAATAAAAATATTTTTATTTTCCACTATGAACTCCTTTTTTCTAATTTTTAAAAAATTTTTTTTATATGAAATATATTTTTTTAAAACGATATAAGAGAACTTATTATATCGTTATATATAATGATAGCTTATAAAAAGATTAAAATCAATATTTTATATATCTAAAAAGGATGTTATTAACGAAATACGCACTAAAAAAATGTGATTTGACCAAAAAAAAGAAATGGTATAAAGTTAAAACATAAAATAATATGGGAGGTTTTTATGGATATTGAAGCGGTAGCAATGGCCATAGTTGGAAATGCTGGGGAGAGCAGAGCTCTATCTTATGAGGCTTTAAGAGAGGCTAAAAAAGGGGAGTTTGAAAATGCAAAAAAACTACTAAATGAAGCAAAAGAAAGAATGTATGCAGCTCATAGTGTACAAACAGAACTTATATGTAATGAAGCAGATGGAAAGGGTGTTGAGATAAATCTACTTATGATTCATGCACAGGACCATCTTATGAATGCAATATTAGCTAGAGAGTTAGTAGAGGAACTAATTGAAGTGCATAAAGAGCTAAAAGAGTTAAAAGGAGAATAGTGGTATGAGAAAAAAATGGGGTATGATAGCAACTTGGAGAATGGCTTCTGAGGGAGTAACTTTAGGTTCAGAGATGTTAAAAAATGGTGGGAAATGTCAGGATGCATTGGAAGAGGCAGTTAAATTTGTAGAGGATTACCCATTTTATAAATCTGTTGGATATGGAGGACTTCCAAATGAGGAGTGTGAAGTTGAATTAGATGCGGCATTTATGGATGGGAAAACACTATCTATAGGAGCGGTAGCTTCAATAAAGGATTTTAAAAATCCAATATCAATAGCAAGAAAGTTAAGCGCAGATAGATATAACATATTTTTAGTGGGAGCTGGAGCAGAATCATATGCTCATAAAAATGGTTTTGTAAGACAAAATATGTTAACTGAGAGAGCTAAAAAGACTTGGGAATTAAGGGTTAAAGAGATACAGGAGAAAAATCTTTCTCCATATGATGGGCATGATACAGTTTGTATGATAGCTTTAGATAAAGATGAGGATATGGCTGTAGCGACGTCAACAAGCGGACTTTTTATGAAGAAAAAGGGAAGAGTTGGTGATTCACCAGTTTCAGGATCAGGTTTTTATGTTGATAATGAGATTGGAGGAGCAGCAGCAACAGGTCTTGGGGAAGATATAATGAAGGGATGTCTTTCCTATGAGGTGGTTCAGAGAATGAAAAAAGGAGAGCATCCAATGGAAGCAGCTCAAAAGGCTGTAGATGAGTTTTCTGAAACTTTAAGAAAAAGAAGAGGAAAAGCGGGTGAAATCTCTATAGTTGCTATGAATAATAAGGGAGAATGGGGAATAGGAACAAATGTTGAGTTTACATTCTGTGTTGGAACTGAAACAGAGAAACCTCAAGTCTATATATCAACCCCTCAAGAAAATGGAGAGATAAAAATAGAAGTGGCATCTGAAGAGTACATGAGAGCATATAAAGAGAGAATACAAAGGGGGATATAAATGTCAAAAGTAATTGAGATTTTAGAGGAAAAACTAGTTCCAGTGGCAGCTTGGATTGGTAGAAATAAACATATTAATGGAATAAGAAGAGCATTCGTTTTAATGATGCCTCTTTTAATGATTGGATCTATATTTTTAATGATATCAGCTTTTCCATTACCAGCTTATCAAAGATTTATGTTAGAGACATTTGGATCTAATTGGAAGAGTGTAATAGATATTCCAGTGAGTGCAACATTCTCTTTAGTTGGAGTATATGTAGCTTTTTTAGTGGCTCAACAATTAGCTAATCAGTTTCAACTTGACAGTGTGGCAGTTGGACTTCTATCATTAGCTTCATTTTTAATCTTAACTCCATTGTCTGAAGTTGAAGGTATGGGTTCTGTTTTAAGTTTCAATTGGCTTGGAAGTAAAGGGATGTTTATAGCTATGGTAATAGGTATAGTTACAGCTAATATCTTTAGATTCTTTGTAAATAGAAAGATTCTTATTAAGATGCCTGATGGAGTACCACCAGAAGTTATAAAATCATTTGAAGCACTGATTCCAGGAACAGTTATACTGTCATTGGCACTACTTTTAAGAATAGTAATGATGAACACTGAGTATGGAACGATCCATGACTTTGTATATAAAGTTTTAGCAATGCCACTAAGAGCTTTAGGAACATCATTCTTTGGTTCATTACTAACTGTATTTTCAATTTCAATTCTATGGTCAGTTGGTATAAATAGTGGGTCTATGGTAAATGGATTTGTAAGACCTTTCTGGTTGGAGAATCAAGTTGAAAATATCAATGCTTTAAAGGAGGGATTACCATTACCTCATGTTATCACAGAGCAATTCTTTGATATGATCTGGATGGGTGGAGCTGGAGCTACACTATCGCTACTTTTAGCAATCGGTCTTTTTGCAAAGAGTAAGCATATAAAAAGTGTGGGAGCAATCAGTGCAGTACCAGGAATATTTAATATAAATGAGCCCATTTTATTTGGAATGCCAATAATATTAAATCCAATTATGCTAATACCATTTAATATTATACCTTTAGTATTTGTAACAACTCAATATGTGGCAATGACAATAGGTCTTGTAAGTAGGCCTTTAGGAGTGGCTTTCCCATGGCCAACACCGGCTATAATCAGTGGTTTTTTAACAGTGGGAGATATGTCAGGAGCTATTATTCAAATAGTTAATTTAATACTGGGAGCCTTAATATATCTACCGTTTTTAAGAATATTAGATAAGGCAAGTAAATATGAAGAGGATGCAGTGGAAGCATTTGAAAAGGAGGAAAAATAATGAAAAAAATATTATTACTTTGTTCAGCGGGGATGTCAACAAGTATAGTTGTTAAAAAGATGTTAGAATCAGCAGAAAAAAGAGGGATAGAAGTGGAGATAAAGGCTGTTGGTCTAGAGATGTTCCAAGAAAATTTAGATAGATATGATACATTTTTATTAGGACCTCAAGTTAAATTTAGAAGGGATGAGCTTAATAAAATAGCTCAAGAGGTTGGGAAAAAAGTTGAAGTTATAAATATGATGGATTATGGAATGATGAAAGGGGATAAAATTTTAGATTTTGCTCTTTCATTGATAGAGGAGTAATTTGAGTGCGAAAGAAACTCTAGAACACTATATAGATAAGCATTTCCAAGATACTTTAAAGGATATACAGGAGATTATTAAAATTAAAACTGTAAAAGAGGAGAGCACTTTAGGTGCTCCCTTTGGTCTAGGGTTGAAAAAAGGGTTGGAGGAAACACTTAATATAGCAAGAGATCTAGGGTTTAAAACAGTAAATTTAGATAACTATATTGGTTATGCAGAGTTTGGAGCTGGAGAGGACTATATAGGCATATTGGGTCATATAGATGTAGTTCCAGAGGGAGATCATTCAAAGTGGAGTGTATACCCATACAGTGGAGAGATAGTTGGAAAGAATATGATTTCAAGGGGAGCTTTAGATAATAAAGGTCCAATTATTTCAGCTTTACACGCAATGAAAGCTTTAAAAGAGTGTATTCCAAGCTTTAATCACAGAGTTAGAGTTATATTTGGAACAAATGAGGAGAGTGGAGACGAGGATATAAAATACTATCTCTCTAAGGAAAAAGCTCCAAAATATGCCTTTACTCCAGATGGACAGTTTCCAGTTGTATTTTCAGAAAAGGGAATCTATACATTCTCTTTTAAAGATAGGTTTATAAAAGAAAATACCTCAATATTAGATATAGTTGGAGGAATAAGATCAAATGTAGTCCCTGAAGAGGCAAGGGTATTTTTAAAAAAAGATATATATGACAGAGCCTTAAAGGAGCTAGAAAACTTTAAAGAGGCACCATGTGCATTTGAAGTTTTAGAGAAAGAAAGTTTTTTAGAGATTGTGTGTAAGGGAATACCAGCTCATGCAAGCTCACCTCAAAGGGGAGTAAATCCTATAACTTGGTTATTTAGATTCTTAAATAAAATCATATCTGAAAGAGATTCTTTAAAGAGATTTGTAAACTTTATGGATGGAGTTGTAGGGATAGAGACTGATGGGAGTGGTCTCAATATAAAAACAAAAAATGAAGAGACTGGGGATTTAACTTTAAGTTGTGGAATTGTAAAGATAATTACAGAGAACCCTTTCGCTATCTCAGTTAAATTTAATATCAGATATCCTATAAATACCGATGAAAGTTATTTGGATAGTACCCTTTATAAAGTGGCAAAAGAGAGTGGTATAGAGTTCATTAAAGAGAATCACAATGCACCTTTATATTTTTCAAAAGAACATCCATTGGTAAAAAAACTTCAAAAGGTTTTTAAAGAGGTAACAAATAGAGATGATGAACCTGTGGCCTTAGGAGGGGGAACATACGCAAAACTTATGCCAAATACAGTTGCCTTTGGACCAAACTTTAAAGAGTTTAAGGGAAATCCTCATGGATTTGATGAAAAAATGGATATAGATATGTTAAAGCAAGGTATGCTAATGTATGCTTTAGGAGTCTTAGAATTAGCTTAAAAAACTGCCTCAAAAGAGGTAGTTTTTTATTTGGTTGTTTTTATACTTATAAAATAAATAAAAAATAGTAAAAGTACTATATTAGAATATTATTATATGTTTCAAAGAATTGGTTCAAAAAAGAAAAATTGGAATGTTTAAATAAAAAAGGTTTTATGATATCATCATTTATAACAAAATATAGTTAAAAAATTTAGCAGCTTAAGAGAGAGCTTAATTTTACTTTTTTACCGTCAAATAGTTAAGGGGGAAAAACTAATGGATGAAAGAGATGTAATATTAGCAAAAAATGGTGATAGTGAAGCCATGGAAAAAGTTTTCTTAAAATATAAAAATGATATTTTAAGAAATAGTAAAAATTTCTTCATAAAAGGTGGAGATATAGATGATCTACTACAAGAGGGGTACATAGGTCTAATGAAAGCAATAAAATCTTATGATGAGACAAGAGAGGTATGCTTTAGTACTTTTGCAAATCTATGTATAAAAAGACAGATTATTACAGCGGTAAAGTCATCTAATTCAAACAGAAATCAAAAATTAAACAACTCAATTATTGGTGATAAAGATGTCAATTTAGATGATTTAGCACAGTATGCAAAACCATCTGTAACTTTCTTTTCACCAGAGGATATTCTTTTAGGAAAAGAACTGGTAGAGATGTTAGGTGAATTTTTAAATAATAACCTAACCCCTTTAGAAAAAAAGGTTTTTTTCTATACATGTAAGCAATATAAGTATAATGAGATTGCAGATATTCTAAATGAACCATCTAAAAAAATTGACAACGCAATTCAAAGGGTAAGAAAAAAAATACTGTCATATTTAGCTGAATATAGTAAAAATTAAATTAAAATTTTAGGATGAAAGTGTAGCTTTCATCCTTTTTCTTTACTAAAATTTTACTTAATATTATGATATAATATCAAAAACTTAAAAGATATTTTGTATCTGATACAGGAATAGGAGCAGATTTATGAGTGAATTAGAGAAAAAAATAGTGTTAACAATCTATAAAATTGGACCGACATTTATATCTAAATTGTCTAATAGAATACTTGAAAATCAGAATGAAGTGAGAGAGTCTGTTAGAAAACTAATTGAGGAAAAAGTTTTAGAGAGAGTGGAAAATGTGATGGTCGAATATAAAACTAAAGAATCAAATGTAGTTGTAAAACATAGAAATCACACCTATTATAGATTGACAAAGCTTGGAGAAAAAAGGGCAAAAGAGTTAGAGGAATATGAGGAGCTTGAGATTAGAGAAGCCTTTAAAACCTATAATAAAGCCTTACAAAATAGACTTGATAATCAAAGGGATAGCTCAGTTGAAAAAGTATACTGTGTGATAGATTTTCCCTACTCCCAAGAGGGAAATGTAAAATCAATTTTAGGGGATCGTTTTGAAACTCTTGAAAAGGATTATGGGCACACAATAACTTTAAGAGGAGATATAACGGAGATGGAGAGAGAAAAAATATTGGAGTTGCCAAATATTGTTATAATATAGCGAGGAGATAGTTATGGAAGAGATAATAAAACAAGCGAGTGAATTTTTTATGAGTTTAGGATACTTTGGTATATTTATAATGATGTTTTTAGAGTCCTCTTTTATACCCTTTCCATCAGAGGTGGCTCTATTGCCAGCTGGGTATTTGATAGGAACAAAAGAGATGAGTTTCATACCTGTACTCTTAGCTGGAACTTTAGGAAGTGTGGGAGGAGCTTGTTTAAACTATTTTTTAGGTAGAACTTTGGGAAGAAATCTACTTTTAAAGTATGGAAAATACCTTTTTTTAGACGAGGAAAGATTGGTTCAAATGGAGAGTCTTTTTGATAGAAGAGGGGAGCTTATAGTATTTTTAGGAAGATTTATCCCAGTTGTAAGACAATATATATCATTTCCTCCAGGAATTTTAGAGATGAACATATATAAATTCAGTATTTTTACAGCTTTAGGAGCTGGAATCTATGTGGCTTTTATGGTAAATGTGGGAACGGTATATAAAGATTATGAGAATATAATAAATGCGTATATAGTTAAGTATAGGTATTTAGTTGTTTTATTAGCTTTGGTCTATGTAGGTTATAAGATATTAAAAATAAGAAAAAATAAAAAAGACTAACTTTTATTCAGTTAGTCTTTTTTTAATTCTTCATTAGAAGAAATATTTAGCTCCAATACTAGCTATAAACAATGGATCATCATTAACTATAGGAGAGTCTGTAATCTCGCTAGAGAACTTCTCTACTCCTAAAATTCCAATAAGGGAGAACTTTTCGTTGTATTTGTATTCAGCTGTTAGAGTTGCTCCAATAGATGCAGCTGCGTCAGCCTTATACTCCCTAGTTAGATTATCTCTAGATGATCTATTAACCTCATTTGATGTAACTCCAAAGTAGTAATCAGCATAGTCTCCAGAGAACCCTTTAACGTGAATTCCAGGAACTAAACTAAATTGGTCATTGATAGAGTAAGGTCTAAATGCGCTGATCTTAGCTTCAGAACCATGCTCACCAAATTGTACAGATGCTCCAGTTCTAATACCAGCGATACCAGTATTTAGGTCAGCTCTTAATCCAACCATAGCTTGGAAATCTCTGTCATCAATATTAGTATAACCATTTCCCATATCTTTTGCTTTAATAGGAAAACCAGCTATTGGATCAAGGAATACAGATAGAGATAGATCTTCACCTTTAAAGAAGAAGTATCCTGGAGTAATCCCTTTAACATAGAAATTACCATAATTAATATCTAAAAGTGGTACAGGATAAGCTTTATCTTCAGCTCCCTTATAGATACTATTTGAAACTCCAACTCCAGCTCCAATTCCAAACTTGTTTTCTGCTAAAGCCATAGTAGATAAAGATAGGGCCAAAGCACCAAAAATAATTCTTTTCATAAATGTTCCTCCAAGTAATAGATTTGTAATGGGACAATTATATCATAGAATATTTTTTTTTTAAACTAACCATAGCATTGAAATCTGGTGCTATAAAAAATGTATATTTTTTCAAAGTCTTATATTTATTGGTTTTAGATGCTTACTTTATAGTCTTCCTCCTTAATTAAGACTAATTTATTGATAAAAATAAAATTGAAGATATAACTAAAAATAATCGGAAGAACTACAAATAGTACAAATACAATAGTTATATTTTTAAAATCCCAAGACATATGGTTAAGAGCATTAATTGGACCAATCAATCCACTTATTCCAAACCCTGCACTAAAAGCTGTTCCCTCAATATTAAAGGCAGCTCCCAAGACTCCAAGAAGAAAGGCATTGGTCACTATTGGAACTATAATTAGGGGATTTTTAACAAAGTTAGCCATCTGAATTTTGGCAGAACCTAACACTGGAACTAGGGTGATACCAATGGGATTTACTTTAAGACCAGCTAGAGCGAGTCCAAAAGCAGCTGCACAAACTCCTAAGTTTGCAGCTCCAGCAGCTATACCACTAAGATTTACAGCAAGAGCTATACCCACAGTGGAAAATGGAGATATAATTAAAATTGAGAATATGACAGCAATTATTCCACCAGTTAAAAGGGGTTGCATTTTAACAACCTCTTCAATAGTAGTTCCAATTGCTCCATTGACCTTACTAACTAAAGGAAGAAGAGTTAAACCGATCCATCCAACAGCGATAGATATAACTACGGGAAGTGCTACCATGCTTAAACCCTTTACCTTATCTCTAAAAAAATAGATAGCTAAGGAGGCTATAAGTGATGTGACACCAGCATTAACAACATCTCCAGTTCCACTTAAAACTATATTTCCATTGACAAAGGATACAATACCTGACCCAATAAAAGTGGCAACAGAAACACAGATACTTTCTAGGGGGGTAAAACTCAATTGATATGAAACACCAGTTCCTATTGCAAAAGGAAGTAAACTAGTTGAAATTCTGGTTAAATTTAATATGCTGATCAAGTTTAAACTTTTTGCAATCTCTCCAAGAATTGCAGAGGGAATCAGTGTGGCAACTATTCCCAAACTCATACCATTTAATATTTTAAATATTAGCTCTTTTAATCTCATTTTATCACCATCCAGTATGTTTAGTTTATTGCGAATCCCTCTCTATTCTATCAAAAGCTTCTTTTAATACTTCAAGAGAGTTAGAACACGCAATTCTGATTGCATTGTTATCTCCAAAGGGTTTACCTGGAATAACTTTAATCTTTAATTTATCAAAAAGATAGTTGGAATATTCGATAGAATCCAATTTAGTGTCACTGATATCTATAAAGATATAGATTCCACCTTGGGGAGCAAAAGCTTTTAATCCATCTATATTAGCTATTCTGCCCAAGCAATATTCAACTCTCTCTTTAAAAATAGGTACCAAACTATTTTTAACGGATTCCCTGTGCTTTAAAGCTGCAAGGGCAGCTCTTTGAGATATAGCTGAGGCACTGTAAACAATAATCTCATTGATTTTTCTAATTGTGTCAACAATGGCTTTAGGTCCTACATTATATCCCACTCTCCAACCTGTCATGGCAAAGTTTTTAGAAAAACTACAAACAGAGATAGTTCTTTCTTTCATGCCATCTAAGGTATAGATGGGAATAAAGCTATTTGAATAGTCATAAAAATCATAGATATCATCAGCATAGATAAGAAGATTATATTTTTTAGCCAATTCACCGATTATCTCTAAACTTTTTAAAGTATAACAAACTCCAGTGGGATTGGAGGGTGTATTTATGATAATGCCCTTAGTTTTATTTGTGATAGCACTCTCTAGACTCTTCTTATCAATTTGATAGTTATGCTCAATAGTTGTATGAACGATAACAGGAGTTCCCTTGGCCTCCTTAATCTGATCCACATAAACTGGAAAAAAAGGAGCTATAACAATGACCTCATCCCCTGGATTCAGTGTGGCTTGTAGAGCTAGGTACATCCCATGGCAAGCACCAGATAGAACAATAAGTTCATCTAGATCAATATGGTAGTTATTAAATGCTAACTTATGATATTTAATTATCTCATTTCGAAGATCTAAATCACCCAGAGGATCAGTGTAGTGAGTGTGTCCATTTAAAGCATCTTTAAAGGCTGAGTCTATTATAAGCTTATCAGTGTGAATATCTAAATCTCCAATACCTAGGTTTATAACTCGATTTTTATCAGCTTCTTCCACCGATTTAAAAGCTGTTTCCTCTCTGTTTTGAAATCTTTTAGCTAAAAAATTTAATCCATCCATTATATTTCCCTCCTATAAATTTTCCTCTAAAGTATTTATAAACTCCTCTTTTGAAAATTGAAGAGGGATTTTACCTTCTACAACAGAGTTAAAAATCTTCTCTATAATCTCCTCTTTTTTTTCTAGATACTCCTCCTCTACAACTATATCTTTAAGAGTTGTGGGAAGACCTATCTTTTTATAAAAATTTAAAAGTTTATTAATCTCCTCAGATTTTTTTTCAAGTTTTAGTTGTACTAAAATCCCAAAAGCTACAACTTCCCCATGAAGATGATTTTTTTCAATACTTTCAATAGCAGTTAGAGCATCAAAAATTTCATGGGCAAGAGCTCCATTATATTTAAAATCAATAAGATTTGAAACCACTCCAGTAGTGACAAGAATAACTCCAACGACCTCTTTAAAATCCGCATCAACAACTGATGTATTTAAGGCATGTTCCCCAAAATTAAGCATAGACTCTTTACAAAGATGACTGAGCTTCTCACCCATAGTGGTATTGAAGTTTAATTTTTTACCATGAGCTTTTAAACTCATCTCATAGTATTTAGCAAGGGTATCTCCAATGCCAGCCCACAAATATTTTTTAGGAGCTGCAATTAAAGTTTCTAAATTTATAAATGTTTTATGAGGTGGTCTTTTTAAAAAATATAGTCCTTGAAAAACATGACTCTCACTATACATAACAGAGATATAGGAGACTGTAGCACAGGTAGAAGCAATAGTTGGAACAGTAAAAAGTGGAAGATTTAGTTTCTCTGCAAGAACTTTCGAGGTATCTAAAGATTTTCCGCCACCAATTCCAATGATAAGATCATATGTATTATTCTTTAAACTATTTAAGATAGAATCTACAATGGAGTGACAACACTCATTTCCATAGTGTACTAGATGGAACTGCTTGTATTCTAAAGTTTTAAAGAGCTCTTTTTTAATTGATAAAAGAGATTTTTCTCCATGAATAATTAAGATATTGTGATAGTTTTGAATCTCATCATTTAAAATATTCCAAATGCTATTGTCCATATAAACTTCTGTTAAGATAGATTTTTCCATAAAGTTGTCCTCCCATTTAATAAAATCTAGATAAAATAAAAAAGCTTTTGGTTTCCCAAAAGCTTTAAGTAATAAATCTTTAAAAAGTTAGTTGGGATATAAGCCTATATTTTTTTAATGCAAATAGGCTCATGTCTATATTTCTAGATATAAACCTTGATCTTAAAATAATATATAAACCAAAACATAGACCTAACATTTTTTAAAGACATTTAATTAACCTCCGATTTTTTTTGTTTGGATAAATATAACATAAAAAAATATCAATGTAAACATTTTTTTGAAAAAAAATTTTCAAAAACCTTAAAAATAATCTTTTGTTTCATAAATTTTGTTAAACTCTTCATTAAATACTAAAAAAACATTAACAATAGATGGATCAAAATATTTACCACTTTCATCTTTTATAATCTCAATAGCTCTTTCATGAGAAAACTCCAATTTATAACACCTTTTTTGTCTAAGAGCATCATAGACATCAGCCAAAGCCACTATTCGTGCCTCTAAGGGGATGTCATTCTCCCTTACTCCCAAACAGTAACCCTCACCATTCCATTTTTCATGGTGATATAAGGCTATATTTTCAGCAATTTTGCTCAAACCAAAGAGACGAATTAATCGACCTCCTAAAATAACATGTTTTTTTATCTCATCAAACTCCTGAGCTGTCAATTTTTCAGGTTTTTTTAAAATTTTTTGAGATACTCCAATTTTTCCAATATCGTGTAAAGAGGCATATTTTGCCACTTCTTTTATAAAGTTTTCATCACATTTGAGTTTGGTTGCAATAAGTTTTGAGTATAGATTAACTCTTAAAAGATGGCTCATAGTGGACTCATCTTTTAAAAAAAATTTAAAAAGGATATATATAATCTTATTTATCAAAGCTCTCCTTTCTTGAAAATTAATTTTTAATTTTACTAAAGAATAATTGATTGTAAAAGGTTTCTATCAAGAGTTTCTTTAACCTCTATTTTCCAAATCTCATTTTTTTTCTTAAATTTGGGCAGAGGAATTTCGATATTACGTATCTCTTTGGCATTTATAACACCTCCAAAGAATGTTTCACGAATGCCATTGTTATTTGTAATATCAATCATATATTTTACAAATCTTTTAGGAGTTTTATTATTTATAACCCCTTTCATATATAACATACCAGATTTTTCATAGAAACTATAGTTTTCCAAGTTTAGTTGAGCAGGGAGCTCTCCTACCCATCCCAGCATCTCAACGTTTATAGCGAGTCCAACAGTGGCACCAGCACCCACACTTTTGTCCTTAGTTGTAGATACAGTTGTTGGAACATTTATAGTTTCGACTCCGAGATAAAAGTTATAATCTCCCTCTGGTGTCCCTTTTGGTGATTTAACAAAAATTTTTAATTTTTTGGACTCTTTATTTTTTATGGTCATGTTTTTAGGTTCAAACTCAATCCATTCATGCATACTCTTACCTTTAGTTCCAGGATTTATCTTAAATCTATATCTAATAGTTTTTCCTGTGTTGTTTTCAAAGGTGTACTCTTGCATCGCTCCTTGGTCAACTCTTTTCCCAAAACCGTCAGGAGACATGTTAAAGGCCCAAGAGATTGTGTTAAAGAGTATTAGAAAAAAAGATATTATAAATTTATTCATTAAAATTTTCCTCCTTTTATATTGGGTGAAAGAGTGATTTCTATGGGGATTATCCCCTTATAGCTTCCCTCTACATAGCCATTAGAACTTTGGCTGGGTTTAGGAATATTTCCTATAATTATGTTATCTTGAAGAGCTAAACCAACTGGAATTGAAACATCTGATAAGTTGGTATTATGGATTTTTATAGATTTAGGAATTTTTAATTTAAAATCAAAATTATGGGGATTATTAATATTGATTTTAGCTTTAGCATTAGCTTCACCAAACTTATAGAAATCTCCAAAATCCATGTCTGTTGTTGAAATTTCAAATGTAGGAAATATTAGGGTAAGTTTATCCTCACCTTTTATGCTAGAGCCAATAGTTCCAGCATAGTATATAAAATCAAAAGTAACCTCTTTAAAGTTATAATTTTTAAAGTTAAACTCTAAGGTCAGTGTACTAAAATTAGTTTTATAAATAAGATCTAATTCATTTAAAGAAAAGGTTTTGTTTCCTATAAAGTGCTTTAAATCAACCTCTATTTTTTCAGTTGATATATATGAAGTACCATTTTGTTTCGTGAAAGATATAAGGATTTTTAACATACAATTTTTAGAATTAATCCAACCATTTAAAGATCCACTAAATTGATAAAGATTACGACTTAAAAGTGGACTAGTTGTATTTTTTCTGTTGAATTGAAGAGTGAAGTTGTTATTTTTAGATAGAACTTTACTATAAACATTGGAGCTGCTTAGTCTGATACTCTCAAAGATAGTATCACTGAGAACACCTGTATAGAGTTTATCTGCTCTATTATTTTTTATGATCCAAAGATAGATATTTTTAGGTTCTCTTTCATAGTTTATCTCTAAAAATCTTTTATTATCTCTCTCTACAATCCTATAGCTTAACTCATTTTCAACAGAGTTACTTTTAGCGGATGGTCGAAGATATGTGGTGATATAGATTTTTTTATCTAAATCACTGTTTTCACTGGAATATTCACTTATATCCTTATAAATTTTTTTTCGTTTTCTATCGATTTTAAGTTCTATAAAATTATCACTTCGAACTTTGGTAATCTCAATGTCAAATTTAGCTGCCCTTTTGTTATTGTAAGTATTGGTAACCACGCTATCATTACCCTTTGAAAAAGTGGTACAGGATAAAATTAAAAATATTTTTAATATGATAAAAATATTGAATAGAAAACTCATAGATTATATCTCCTTATCATAGATTGAGTAATTTAGAGAGAGAAGACCTGTGTAGATTCCATCAATAAGCTCTTTGTTTTTTTCATTGGACAGTTTCCTTTTATCTAAAATAATATGAAAAACTATTTTTTCATTTTCCTCTGTAAGCACAATCTCTGCTTTATTTTTATTAAATTTAATATTCTCTGTCTTAACAGAGCGTTTATTATTTGTCATATAGGTATAGGGAGGTGCTTGAAAAGAGATTAACTTTCCAAAATCTTCTTTCAAATTGTCAGAGTAGATCTCTATAACGCCTCTTGCTACAGTTTTGCTATCATATGTAACACCATTTTGTATACGAATCTCTTTAAAAACAATGGGATTGCATTTTACCTTTATCTCTGCATAAGCCCAAAAAGAGATAAGAGTATATAGGAATACTATATTTTTTTTCAATTGTTTACCTCCACAGTTATATAGACTCTTTTTTTATGAGTTCCCTCTCTAGATATATTTTTACCAGTTATTTTAACGTAGTTATCTTTTATAAATTTATCACTGATATTTTTAGAAGCAAAAATCTCTGTGTCAACAACTCCATCATCGTCAATATCCAATTGAGTGCTGGAGAAGTTAAGTCTATACAATCCAATAGCTTCGGGCTTTCGATTTAATTCCAACTCAAAAGGTATCTCTAAATTTTCATCATCTATAATAAGAGCTTTAATATCCACATCTGTAATAATTTCCAAAGGAACAATGACTTCAGCTTTTAAAGGTATATCTAAAGTAGCTGTTTTAATAAGTTTTCTAATTTGTGTTTCACCATTTTCTGAAACCTCCTCTTTCTCCACTGGATTAGCTGGAATCAATGGAATCATAGGTTGAGAGAAAACTTCAGCGAAAATAATAAGTATAAAAGATAGAAAAAATTTTTTCATAGAAACTCCTTATTTATCTATTATTTTAAATCGATTGTTTTCTAAAACTGTATTAAAAATAAATACATTTCCCGATTCTTTCTTATATTTAATATCAATCTCTGCTCTAAAAGGAGCTATAGATTTATTTTTAAAGGATGAAATTTCAATAGTATACTTTCCAGTAGAAAGATTACTAAAGTCATAATAACCCATAAAATCTGGTAGAATATTGGCAATAACTTTTTTATTACTGTCCAAAATTTTAATGACAACTCCTTCATAGAGGCTCATAGGATCGTTATAGTCATCAGAAATAGCGAGTTGACCTGTAATTGAGAAAAGTGGATTTACAGGGATTAAAACTTCAATATTTCCACCCCCCTTTCCTTTCAATGAAAATTTACTATTGAATACATCAAATCCAGGTCTTCTAACTTTTGGATCTAAATTATAGAGTATATTATTGGGAACTCCGTAAAAATATATAGGTTCATTGGATGAAGTAACTTTTTGTTCACCATTTATTTCAATCTCTACATCACCTATAAAAAATTCATCTTCATCAAAAATATTGTTATTATTTATATCTAGATAAGTTTGTACTTTAACTCTAGAAACATCCATATTGTCTAAGGGATTAAAAATATCTTTTAAATCCATAACTCTATCCAATCCAAGAGCAGTTTCATAATCTCCACTATCTTTTGAAATAAAATTTAAATTAAACCAGTTATCGTACTCAATGGAGAATCTAAAGGTAACTTTTTCTCTCTCTTGTTCTGTGTATCCAACTTCAAAAGAATAGTTAAAGCCATTTTTTCGAGCTCTATTAAAGATAGATATAGAGGATTCAAAATTTCCACTATTTTCATTAAAGGAGTTTATCCACTTTACAGAGTAATCTCTATAACCTGTATAATAGAGATTTGCAGAGTAGATTTGCTCATCTTTTATATCTTTTCTAAACTCTAAAGTTCCTAAAAACTTATTCCAATTTTGACTGAGTTCTATATTGGTTTCAAGACCATGATCACTGTTACCATTCCAATCTTTTAGCCACTGATAAGAGGAATCTATTCTTAAAAAACTCCAAGGGTTGTATTCTAATGTTATACCTTGAGAATCTTTAGAGTTGTAGTATTCACTAAAGTATCCTCTCTCATATCGAATTTTGAATTTTTCAAACTTTATTTGAGTGAGGGCTTCTAAAGTTAAATCTCTTTTAAAGTTATTTGGGGATATTAGTTTTTCTCCTCCCAAAACAATAGAGACTGGTTTTGTTCCAATGTGGTTACTATAAACAATCTCACCCTTTGCCCTTTCCACAGTAATATATCCATTATCATCATACTCAGAAGTTTTAAAATATTTTCCACCAAAAGTTAGATGATCTGTTAATCCATAGTAGATACCTGTATCTAAATCAGTTTTTTTAGAGTTTATATTCTCAGTAGAGAAAAATCTATATTGAATTTCACCAATATTTTGTTGATTAAAATCATCATTTGTTTTAATTGTTTTAGTAAAAATTTTTCCATCTCTAGTATGAACTCTTAAAGTATACTCACGATCACTTTTTAGTTCACTATTTCGGAATTCAACTACTCCATTTTCCTCATATGCGATATCAATGGTAGCTCCTAAGTAGATAAGCTCTACTCTACTTCCAACAGGAACACTCTCTCTTATAATAAAATTTTTTCCCTCTTCAAAAAATCCCTTATCTTTTTCAAATAAAATGGACTTCTCCCACTTATTTCCATCGAGGTTAACTCCACTAATATCTAAAAAATGGTTATAAGGTAGGTTTGGATAGTGTAGGTTAACACCTGTAAATTCGCTATTTTTAAGATTGTATTCAGTTGTGAACTCCCCATATAGAAAGGGTCCTTGATACTCTAAAAAGCCATCCCAACCACTATTTTTTTTACCTGAAACTTTAGAAAATGTTTTCTCTAAGTTTGTTCTTATATATCCCAAATCAAAGAACTCTCTAGAGTTTGTATAGAAAAGAGTGTTTTTCTCTCTCTCTTTGTTCAGCTGATACTCTTGAAGTTTTAAAAGTCTATTGATCTCATTTTTTATAGTATATCTTGTGGACATACTAACTTTATTTTGAGAAAAATCAATGTTAATTGCATCTAGAAAAAGA
>NZ_DBGBQB010000035.1:0-1548 GCF_048470075.1 Cetobacterium sp.
TTTTTAATTGCTCATCCTAAGTACTCTAAAACTTACCCTCTTTTAATTGAGATTGCAAAAAAAGCAGAGGCTAAAGTTATTGTAGTTACAGATAAATCCACATCTCCTGTAGCCAATATTGGCGATGTAACTATTTTTACAGATATTAGAGGTATCAGTTATTTTAACTCTATTATCTCCACTCAAGCACTGCTTGAATTTATCTTAACTTCCATGAGTAAAAACTTAGATAAGGAAGCAAAAATACGTTTAGCTTATATCAATGAACTTTTAAATGAAAATAAATAATTTGGAGGATATATGAAAAAATTAATACTTGTAGGACTTTTAATGAGCAGCTTTCTTTATGCGAATTCATCACCTATTACTCAAGAAGAGTTAAAAGAGCAGTTGATTCCCTCTTTAACTAACAGCGTTGTATTTGAAAAGTTTAAGCCTATTTTGGCCAGAGAGGGAAAAATAGGGGAAACAATTAAAACTTTTACAAAAGATGGATTGGAAACTACAAACAAAGTTACTGTTCCCAGTTGTGTTGTAAAAAATACCACTGATGCCAAAGAGGAGTATATAGTAACAAAAGAAAAATTTGAAAAAAGATATAGTTTTTTAAAAAAAGAAAATAAAGTTTGGAGTTCTTTTAAACCTAATGGTGAAATCAAAGTTGTTAAAGTAAAAAATGACAATGAATTTTTTATTTTGGCTCCATGGGGAGAGAAGATGATTGTTAAAAAAGGGGACTTTTTAGTTTCTCCTCTAGATTATTCTGAAATCTATAGAGTCGCTAATAAAGAGTTTTTTGAAACATATAAAGAAAAAAATACACCAAAGAAATAGACAACTTAAAAGGATATTTATGTTTCTTCAGTAATCTATTATAGAGTTTAAAATCTGAGAGAGGTGATTTTTATGTGGAAAAATTTAGGTCCTCTTGTAGCTTTATATCCAACACCAACTGTTATTGTTGGTATGATTGATGAGTATGAGAAAGTCAATTGGATAAATATAGCTCATGTAGGTATTATTGGTACTGATTCTATCATGTTAAGCATACACAAAAATCATTTTAGCAATGAGATTATAAAAGATAAATATGCTGTTTCTATTAATATTGTTACTGAAGATTTTCTCAAAGCTGCTGATTTTGTTGGAATTGTTAGTGGACGAAAGGTTGATAAATCAAATGTTTTTGAATACACTGTTGGTATAAGAAATGTTCCTATGATAAACCTATCTCCCATTGTTATGGAGTGTGAAGTTAGAGATAACTATGAGACAAAAGACCATAATCAGTATATCTTAAAGATACGTCATACCCATGTAAAAGCGGAGTTCCTTAATTCTCAAGGAAAAATTAACTATGATATTTTAAAGCCTATTATCTTTGAAATGCCTACTAAATCCTACTATAAACTGGGAGAGAAAGTTGGGGAGTGCTGGAAAATAGGGGAAGATTTTGAAAAATAGAAAAGAGCTTATATTATATATTTTTAGGGCATTGACTTTGATATAAAACCCAGAGAACTATAATAACTTGGCTTTAGAAAAAGA
>NZ_DBGBQB010000036.1:0-2021 GCF_048470075.1 Cetobacterium sp.
GTATATACCCATACTAATTAATTAAAATATTTCATTATTTCAATTTTTGGGAGGGAATTAATGAATCCATTAAAACAATCTATAAGAATAAAAAATGTTGATATCAGCAATAGAATTGTTATGCCTCCAATGGCAACTGCAAAATCAGAGAACGGATATGTAAATCAAAGTTTGCTGGATTATTATGATGAAAAAACAAAAGGTGGATATATTGGATTGGTTATAACTGAACATGCCTATGTCAGTCTTGATGGGAAAGCGAAGGAAGGTCAATTGTCTGTATCAAGAGATGAAGATATTGAGGGTCTTAAAAAGGTAGTGGATACAATTCATAAAAATGGATCAAAAGTGATTGCACAAATTAATCATGCTGGAAGCTCCACAGATAAAAAAGTAACAGGTTTTGACCCTATCAGTGCCAGTCCTATAAAAAATATAGGTGCCACAGGAAATCCTAATATCATTCCACATGAGATGACCAAAAGTGATATAAAAAGAGTTATTCAATCCTTTGTTGAATCAGCAAGAAGAGTTAAAGAGGCTGGATTTGATGGTGTAGAAATCCACTCTGCTCATGCCTATCTATTGAATCAATTTTTCTCACCACTTACCAATAAGCGTACTGATGAATATGGGACTACATTAGATGGAAGAGTACGAATACATTTAGAGATTGTTAGAGAAATAAGAAAGGTCGTTGGTAAAGATTATATTATTGCCCTTCGACTGGGGGCTTGTGATTATATGGAAGGTGGAAGCTCCTTAGCTGATGGCATTGCAGCAGCTGAAGCTCTGGAAAAAGCTGGAGTTGATCTATTGGATATTTCCGGTGGATTGTGTGGTATTATGAATCCAAATAATAGAGAGGCTGGATATTTCTCAGAGCTATCAGAATCAATTAAAAGAAAAATATCAATACCTGTTATCCTTACGGGGGGAGTTACAGATGGTCAACAAGTAGAAAAACTTCTATCTGAGAAAAAAGCAGATTTTATAGGAGTTGGAAGAGAACTTTTAAAAGATTCTAATTGGGCCAAAAAAGTAATCTCTTCCCTTGAAAGTTAAAAAATATTTACATTTAAAAGGGGAGGTTCTATGAAAACAGAAAAATTATATTATGAAAATCCATTTCAAACTTCATGTGAAGCATTTTTAGTTAAAAAAGTAGAAAATGGACTAATCTTTAATAAAACGGTGGCTTTTCCAGAAGGGGGAGGGCAGATTGGAGATGTGGGAACTTTAATTAGATGTAAAGATAATTCTGAAATCAACTTTCACGATACCACTAAGATAGGTGGAAGAGACCTCTCTCTAAAAAATTTCCCAAAAATAAAAGTTGAAAGTCAAATTATGCATCATGTTGACAACAATGAAATTCTGGACTTTGAAATAGGAGAAAAATTTATTATTAAATTAGATAGTCTAAAAAGAGCTCAGATTACTCTTCACCACTCTGCTCTACATTTAGTTCTAATGGTTTTAGAGGAGATGTTTCCCGGTATTGATAAAAAAATAATTGGAGCTAGAATAACTGATAAATATGGAAGATTAGATTTTGCAATCGATTATAAATTTGCTCCTGAAATACTATCTAAAGCAGAAAATATATGTAATAAATATATAGATAATGATATGCCAACTGAAATTTTTACTCATCCAGATGAGAAAGAAGCTCTATATTGGAGATGTAATGACTATACAGTCCCTTGTGGAGGTACTCATTGTAAAACTACAAAAGATTTAAAGGGTATAAAACTTAAAAGAAAAAGCATTGGAAGAAGTGCGGAAAGATTGATTGTAGAGATACCAATAAATGAGGCTTTCAATAAGTTATATAGCGAGGTTAATCAGTGAACTACCACCGCCCAAATAGAGAGCGGGGCTTCGTGGGAAGTATCTGACTACTCATTTCAGATATGTTAATCACGCTCTACGGGTAGTTCCTACCCTGATATATGTTTTAGTAAGCTAGTAGCTCTCTACCAACCTCACGAATATTTATACTGGCGTTTAGGTCTCTA
>NZ_DBGBQB010000037.1:0-2851 GCF_048470075.1 Cetobacterium sp.
TTATAAAGGGGAGGTAAAATTGAAAAAAGCACTAGGGATAATGATTTTTCTTTTAACAACACTTACATTTGGAATGAATGATGACCAAATAGTTATTTTAAATTTGGTAAATAGAGAGAGAGTTAGTAGGGGATTAAAACCTATGAAGTTAAACTCTAGATTAAATGAATTGGCTAAGATAAAATCAGATGATATGCATAAAAATAGTTATTTTAGTCATAGGTCACCAGTTTATGGATCGCCTTTTGATCTTATGAAAAAGTATGATATAAACTATATGACAGCTGGTGAAAATATAGCAAAAGGGCAGGATACACCTGAATTTGTTATGAAATCATGGATGAACTCTTCAGGGCATAGAAAAAATATTTTAAATCCAAGATTTGAAGAGATGGGTGTTTCAAGAGATGAATATGGAGAGAATATTTGGACACAGATGTTCATAGGCGGTTAAAGGGAGAAAAAAGCAGGCACTCATAGGAGAGTCTGCTTTTTTTATCATATCTAATCACAGCAATATAGAAGTATACAGATAAAAAGTTTTCATAAGGATTTGAAAATAAATATAGTATAATACAGAAAAGAAAATAAAAAAATAAAAGGGAGGAAATTATGATTTTAGGAATTGGATTTGCAGTAATATTAGTGATTCTTATTGTGTATATAGTAGGAGTATATAACAAATTAGTTAGAGAAAGGAACTTTGTAGATGAAGCATTCTCTACAATTGACGCTT
This sequence comes from Cetobacterium sp., assembly GCF_048470075.1. GTDB lineage: Bacteria > Fusobacteriota > Fusobacteriia > Fusobacteriales > Fusobacteriaceae > Cetobacterium_A. Next base: position 737 of record NZ_DBGBQB010000037.1, read on the forward strand.
ATTTAAAAAAGAGATATGATTTAATACCAAATTTAGTGGAGACAGTAAAAGGTTATAAAAATTATGAGGGAAGTACACTGGAAGCTGTAATTGCAGCAAGAAATAGATATATGACAGCCACAACTCCAGAGGAGAAAATAGAGAATGAGAATATGATAACAGGAGCTTTAGGAAAGTTATTTGCATTGACAGAAAACTATCCTGATTTAAAGGCCAATGAAAACTTTATGAAGTTACAAAATGAGTTAGTAAATATAGAGGAGGACATTTTACAAGCAAGAAAATATTATAATGGTAGTGTTAGAGTTTATAATACAATGTGTGAAACATTTCCAAGTGTTATAGTGGCTAATAACTTTGGATTTAAAAAATATCCATTCTTTAAAGTTGAAAATGAAGAGGAAAGACAAAATGTTAAAGTTCAGTTTTAGTCTGTTTTTTCTTTTAATAACCTCTATATTTGCAGATGCAGGCTATATTATAGATAACTATAACGTAGATGTAAAGATAGATGAGAAGAGCATATACAGTGTTGAAGAGAGTATAAGAGTGGATTTTTTACAGCCAAGAAGAGGTATATATAGAGTAATTCCAGAGGAGTTTAACGGTAGAGAGATAAAAATTTCTGATATAAAAACAAACGCACCCACAGTTGCAAAAGATGAGGGGAACTATATCTATTTGAGAATGGGAGATCCAAATAGATATATAACAGGTATAAAAGACTACATAATAAAATATAGATATAATATAGGTTGGGACAGAGATTCAAACTTTGATGAGGTCTACTATAACTTAATAGGAAATGATTGGGACACAGATATAAAAAAAGTTGAATTTAAGATAGAACTACCTAAAAAATTTGATGCCAATAGAGTAAACTTTACAGTTGGGCCCTATGGAAGTAGGGATACTGAAGGAGTTAAATGGAAAGTTGATGGCAACACTATAGTGGGTTATACAACTGTAACTTTAAAGCCAAAGGAGAGTGTTACAATAGCTCTTCCTTTGCCAGAGGGATATTTTAACTTTACAGAGGAAAAAATAATATATTTTATATTTAAAGGAGTATTATATCTAATCTATCTTATTATTCCTCTTATAGCTATAGGGCTTTTAAAAAAATATAGAGATAAGGAGAGTGTTATTCAAACTGTAGAGTTTTATCCTCCAGATGGATTGACACCTACAGAGGTAGGATACTATATAGATGGAATTATCCACTCGAAGGATTTGACTAGTTTAATCTTCTACTGGGCCAATATGGGATATTTAAAAATAAATGAACTAAAAAAGAGTGGAATATTTACAAGTGGTGAATTTGAAATAGAGTTTTTAAAGGAGAGATTAGATTCGAAAAAAGATTTTGAAAAATATATGTATAATGCACTTTCAGCATATAAAAATTCAGAAAATAGGGTAAACATAAGGGATTTAAGAAACAAATTTTATAAACATATCGATAAAGCTGCAGAGATTTTAGAGATAGATTTAATAATGAATAAAAAAACTTTGTATAGTTCAAAAAGTTTAAGAGCAGGAAATACAATGAGAACTTCTATACTTTTTATAGCAGCAGCAAGTTTTGGATATTTCTACTATTTTGGTATCACCCAAGGGGTGAGCACCCTTATAACGGTTATATGTGGAATGGTTTCAGCTCTGGTAACTCTGGCTATAAGTGGTAAAATAAAAAGTAAGACCGAATATGGAATGGAGATATATGGTCGAATATTAGGTTTTAAAAGATTTTTAGAAACTGCTGAAAAAAGAAAATTAGAGATGCTTTTAGAGGAGAATCCAAGCTATTTCTACAATATACTTCCCTATACAATTGTTTTGGGTGTAAGTGATATATGGGCGGATAAATTTAAAGACTTAGTGGTGGAGCCGCCTCAGTGGTATGGTGGTTCTAGTGTTGGAGATGCCTTTGTTTTAGGTATGTTTATGGGTAGTTTTAACAACTCTCTATCTGCATTTAATGATACGATGCTCTCAGCTCCCAAAGCTCCAAGCAATTTTGGAGGAGGAGGCTCATCTATGGGAGGTGGATCCTCAGGCGGTGGAGCTGGAGGGGGAGGGGGAGGAAGCTGGTAATAAAACAAAGTATTAAAT
>NZ_DBGBQB010000038.1:0-5791 GCF_048470075.1 Cetobacterium sp.
AACTTAATTGATGATGCCCTTCCATCTAAAAATATAAATCTACTATTAAAATTCTCCATTGTTTTAATAGTTCTTTATATTTTACGTTTAGCATTTGCAGTTAACTCTCAAGCTAATGGAAAACTGATGGGAAGTAAAATAAAACAAAGTATGAGAAATGATCTAATAAAAAAACTTTTAAATCAACCGAGTGAGTTTTTTAAAAAAAACCAAAGTGGAGATTTAATCTCCAGAGTTATCAATGATTTAGATAGTGTTTCCACTCTTTGTCACAGAGGATTGGAGGATTTTATTTTTTCAGTTATAACAATACTGGCCTCTATTTTTATAATGATTGATTTTGATTTAAAACTTTCTTTGATCACTCTTTTTCCCCTACCTTTAACATTGATATTTGTCTATAGAGAGAATAAAAAGATGAAAGCTGGTCATAGAAGTGTTAGAAAGAACTCTGGATTGCTTTCAGCTAATCTCCACGATATTCTAAGGACTATATCATTTTTAAAGGACAACTATTTAGAGAACTATGCTCAAAAAAGATTTTTTGAGAAAAATGACATACTTTTAGAGAGTGAGAAGAAAAATATGATTCCATCCAGTCTAATAGTTTCAGGTGTGACTTTTTATTCCAATATAACTCAACTTATAATTATTCTTGCCGGTGGTTACCTATATATAAAAGATGGGGTTACAATGGGAATTATTCTATCTTTTCTACTTTTAGTTGATCGTTTTAGACTTAGAATTATGAGAATGGTTGGTTTAGTTGATATCTATCAAAAAGGGATATCAGGTGTTAATAGATTCACAGAGATAATCAATCTCAGTGATAGAGTAGATGGTGATATACCACTAACAGAACCTATTACTTCTATTGAATTTAAAAATATAGGTTTTTCTTACGATGAAAAATCTATATTACAAAATTTTAATTTAAAGATAGAGAAAGGGGAAAAGATAGCTTTAGTAGGTGAGAGTGGAATTGGTAAAAGTACCACTGCCTCTCTTTTAAAAAGAGCATTACTTCCTACAAGTGGAGAGATTTTAATCAATAATATTCCCCTGAATAGAATAACTTTTAAAACATATCTTGAAAAGTTGGGAATCGTAGATCAAAGTGACTATATTATAAATGGAAGTTTAATTGATAATATCACCCTTGTTAAAGAGTACTGTACAGATGAGGAACTAAGTTTTGCTATTGAGAAATCATATGTCTATGAGATTTTTGATAAGTTTCCAGAAGAGGAGAATACCATAATCGGTGAGGGGGGAGTTCATGTAAGTTCTGGACAAAGACAGAAGATAGCTATGGCTAGACTATTCTTAAAAAATCCTGACTTAATTCTTTTAGATGAAGCAACTAATGCCCTAGATATTATCAATGAAAAATCTATTTTAAAAAATATTAAAGAGGAGTATGGTGATAGAATCGTTATTGCAATAACTCATAGACTTAGTATTCTTGAAGACTTTGATAAAATCTATGTCCTAGGAGAGGATAATATTGTTGAATCTGGTTCATTTAAAGAACTTTTGAAATTAGAAGGTAAATTTTATAGATTATACCATGGAATTAGATAAAAAAGGTCACCTTAAAGGTGACCTTTACTATTTATTCAATATCAGAAGAGTTAGCTTCATTTCCTGCTTCCATATCTTGATAAACTTCATGGTTTAAGTTTCCTAAACTCTTATCAACCATCAATGCATTTGTAACTGATCCAATTACGTTTAACATTGTTCTTGGCATATCGATAATAGGATCGATAGCTAGAATTGGGTTAATCAGAGGGAACATAGCTGCTAATCCAGTTCCTGATAGAGCAACTGAAGCTGCCATTGTCGCTGTTCCTGGAATTCCTGCAATTCCTAATGAACTGATTGCCACAACTATTATAGACATAACTATTAAAGTTGCGTCAACTGGATGTCCACTCATATTAGTAACAAAAACTATTGTTAATGCTGGGAATATCCCCGCACAACCTTGCATTCCTGCTGTTGTACCAAAACTTGCAACAAAACTTGCAGTTGACTCACTAACACCTAATTTATCAGTTAGAGTTGAGATAGTTACTGGTAAACATCCAACACTTGATCTAGATGTAAATGCTAAAATCATTAAAGAGATACTCTTTTTAACATAAGTAAATGGATTTAATCCAAAGAATGATACTGCTATCATTTGAACTATAAACATAACTGCTGTTGCTAAGTATAAAACTGCTATGAATTTTCCTACCTCTGCTATTGCTCCGATACCTTTTTGTGCAATTGTATTTGCTAATAGTGGTACTACTGCTAAAGGCATCCATCTAATGATACTCATTGCCATCGATACAATAATCTTTTGACAAGCATTTATTAAATCAAAGAATGGCTTCACAGTATCCATATACTTCTTTGACATTCTCTTTGCTGCCACTCCAACAACCGCTGAGAATATTACTAATCCAACGATATTTAACTTAACCATTGCCTCAACTGGGTTTGAAGGAATAAGAGCCTTTAATGTATCAACGATATTGCTAACCTCTCTAATTTTTCTTCCACCCTCTGCTGCTACAGCTTGTGCTGCATCTGTTGAAACCTTTCCAACCTCAAATAGATTTCCTAAAAGTAATCCAATAGCTACAGAGATTGCAACCATCACTAAAGTGATAATTAAACTCTTCTTTACTAAATCTCCTAAGTTAGCATCCTCTTTCATATTGATAATAACATGTATAATAGACACCATAACTAGAGGAATAACTAACATTCTAATTAAAGAGATAAATCCTCCACCAAGTAAGCTATACCATAGTGTTGTCTCTCTTACAAATGTTAAATTCATTGGATTCTCTGGGAATCCAGCTACAAATTGAATTGCTAATCCTAAAATTAAACCAACAACTGTTGCAACCATAACTTTTGCTGAAAAGTTAAATTTTTTCTTTGGTAACATATTTATTAGAAATAAAATTACTAATAATGCCACTAAGAAACCAACAGTTTTCAAATCACTAATCATTAAAAATTGTTCAAAAAATACATTGTTCATTGTTTGTTTTTCTCCCGTTTCTATATTTTAATTTTTATTGAAGCCCATCTTACTTTGCTACATTTCCAGCTACGTTCATTACATCCCACGTTCTAGCAAATGGTGGAGCATAACAAAAATCCATCATACCGATCTCATCCACTGTTAATTTTGCATAAATCGCTGTAGCTAAAGAATCCACTCTTAAAACTGCACCTTTTTTACCTGCAATCTGTCCTCCTAAAAGAACTCTTGTATCTGCATCATAGATTAATTTTACAAAGATATCCTCTCTACCTGGATAGTAGTTTGTTTGGTTCTTATCTTTTATAAATACAGTCTTATAGTTTATTCCCATTTTTATTGCTTCAGCTTCTGTTATTCCAGTTCTTCCAGCTTCCACATCCATAACTTTCACCGCTGCTGACCCTAAAGTTCCTTGGAACTCAGTTTCTACTCCAGCTAGGTTTTCACCAACTATTCTACCTATTTTATTAGCTGTTGTTGCAAGAGGTATATATACATTCTCTTTTCTAACCAGATGAGGAACTGTAGCACAATCTCCTGCAGAGTAGATAGAATCAATAGATGTTCTTCCATGGTTATCTATAACTAGAGCCCCATTTCCTAGCATCTCAATCCCTGTTTCTTTTAAGAAAGCCGTATTTGGTCTCACTCCTGTTGATACAACAACTATATCAGCTGGGTACTCCCCTTTATTAGTCTTCACTCCTACAACTTTTCCATTTTCCTCTACAATCTCTTGAACAATCTCTTCAAGGTGTAGTTCAACACCCTCATGAGCTCTAATCTCCTCTTCCATAACATCAGTTATCTCTTTATCAAAACTCTCTAAAAGAACTCTATCTCCAAGTTGGATTATTCTAACACTTCTTTTTCCAAGATGTTTAGCTGCTTCAGCTACTTCAAGACCTATATATCCTGCTCCAACTATAACGATATCCTGATTTTCATCCTTTAACATCTCCTCTTTTAAAACTATACCATCAGTATAATCCTTTAGAGTGTATACTCCTTTAGTTGTTAAATTTTTTATAGGTGGCATTATTGCATGTGCTCCTGTAGCTACCATTAATTTGTCGTAGTTATCTTTAAAAATCTCTCCTGTTACTAGATTTTTAACTGTTACCTCTTTTTTCTCAACATCGATACCAATAACTTCGTGTTTTATTTTTATGTTCATTCCAGCTTCTATGAACTTCTCTACAGGTCTTGCTATCATGTTATTTGGACTTTCAAAAAAGTTTCCAACATAGTAAGGTAATCCACAAGCTCCCCATGAAACAACTTCAGTTTTTTCATAGATCACTAACTCCGCTTCTTTGTTAAGTCTACTTGCTTTTGCTGCAGCTGACATTCCAGCAGCAACTCCACCGATAATTATTATTCTCATTTTTCCTCCTAAAACCATATATTAAAACTAGTTATTTAACATTATATCTAAAACAACCTCATCTGTTTTTCTTAATCCTTCATGTGCTAAAACTTTAACATTAGCTAAAGTTGCCTCAACATCTTTACCAACAATTCCTTCTCCATACTCAAAATTTCTTCTCTTTTTAGATAGGAAGTATGAATCAAAAGCCATTCCTATTGAACTTGCTATTTTTGTCGCACAAGAACTCTTAGCTCCATCACATAACATTCCTGATAGTGTTGCTAATGTTGTTTCTATTGCAGCATCTATTCTATCTAAAGGCATTCCATCTAAAAATGCTAACGCTCCTGCTACTCCTCCACCTGCACAAACAACTCCACAGTATGCTGATAATCTTCCAACATTTGATTTGATGTGAATTGTTGTTAAGTGTGAGAAAAACAGTCCTCTAAGCAGCTGCTCATGGCTTAATCCCTTCTCTTCACAATATTTTATAACTGGTAATGAAGCTGTCATTCCTTGGTTTCCACTTCCACTAGTTGTCATCACTGGCATAGAACATCCATTCATTCTAGCGTCACTTCCTGCACTTGCAAAACTTACAATTTTATTTTTTAAATCTTTTCCATAGATACCCTCTTGCATACCTTCGTGTAGACTTTTACCCATTCCAATTCCATAGTCATTTTTTAATCCCTCATTTGCTATTGCTGAGTTATAAGCTATAACTTTTTCAAAAATCGGAGCAATCAATGATAAATCTATAGTTTTAGCTAAATCATGGATCAATTCAACAGTTAAGAAACTCTTATCCGTCATTGTATCCCCAGTTACAATCTCATCACATGAAGATCCTTTTATAATCTCACCATTTTTTTCAATTTTAACAATATTTGTATGATAATCTTTAATCTCAATTGTAACAACATCATTACCTAAAGTTCCTGTTGCTCTCATATGAAGCTTAACATCTCCCTCTATTTTTGTAGCTACAACTTTTTTGTTATCTAAATACTCTTTAACCTCATTTAATCTTGATTTATCAATATCAGATATCACCATTAACTCTTTTTTAGAATCTCCTAAAATTGTTCCAAGAGCTACTGCTGCTTCTATTCCTACCATTCCCTCTGAGTTTGGTATTTTTACACTTTTAACATTTTTTATTAAATTTCCTGATAGAGCTATATCAATTTTTTCAGGTACTCCACCTAAAATTGACGTTAATTTACTACCTATATATGCTAAAGCAATTGGCTCTGTACACCCTTCTGCTGGAACTATCTCTTCATTTAAAATATTTAAAATTTTATCCATCATCATTTTCAAACTCCTCCTTAAATACCTAATTATTTTTAATATACAAG
>NZ_DBGBQB010000039.1:0-4079 GCF_048470075.1 Cetobacterium sp.
ATCTTTAAACTCTTTAAAATTACGAAATCCCAAGGATTTTACGAATCTAATTACAGATGTATCACTTATCTGTAACTCATTTGCTATATCACCAGATGTTAAAAAATATATTCTATTTTCATTGTGAAAAAAGAAGTCTGCAATAATAGTTTCAGTTTTTGTTAAACTTTTATTTGCAACTCTTTTTTGTAAAGAATCAATCATAAGAATCTCCTTAAAAAATATTGATAATATAGCTTACCATATTTTTTTAAATATATAAATATGTAAAATATGGAAAGAAACAGAAAAAAATAGTACACATAGTTCAAAAAAAACTTGACTAGTAAAAAATATCGTAGTATATTTATGAATGTTAAAAAACATTTTATGTTTAAAATAATTTTTAAAAAACATTTTTGGAGGGTAAAATGAGTAAAAAAGAAAAAAGTGGAAGTAAAATGAGTTTTCCGCACACGTACGTAATTATATTTGGATTAATTATTTTTGCTGCGTTACTAACTTGGATTGTGCCAGCTGGACATTTTCCAAGAATAAAGGATGCTGCAACAGGAAAGACAATTATCGTTGCAGATCAATTCGCTTTTATAGAAAATACACCAGTTAGTTTTTTAGATATTCCGTTTAAAATAGTAGACGCCTTAAATAAATCTAGTAGTATAATATTTTTAGTTTTAATTGTTGGTGGGGCATTTCATGTAATTATAAAAACAGGTATGTTCCAAGCTTTAACAGCTAAAGTAACTAAAGTTTTTTCCAATAAAGATGAACTGCTAATTCCAGCTTTTACAACTATATTTGCTATAGCATGTATGAGCATGGGAGTTAATACATTTATTGGATTTGCTCCAGTTGCAGTTATTTTAGCTAGATCTATGGGATATGATGCAATAGTTGGAATCTCTATGGTAGCTCTAGGAGGAGCTATTGGATTTAGTACAGGAACATTCAATCCATTTACAACAGGAGTTGCCCAAGCCCTAGCGGGATTACCAATGTTTTCAGGATTGGGGTATAGAGTTTTCTGTCTAGTAGTATTTTTAATTGTAACAAACATATATATATTAAGTTATGCTAAAAAAATAAAAAGAAATCCAGAGTTAAGTGTTGTAAGAGATTTAGAAAAGTTAGAGAACAACATTGAAAATGGAGAAAATGTTATGCCAGAGATAGAAAAGAGACACTACTTAGTACTGGCAATTGTAATTGGATTATTTGGATTACTAATATATGGTGGAGCAGCTTGGCATTGGGGATTGAATCAAAGTGCCGCACTATTTATTTGGATGGCTATTTTAGGAGGATTGGCATACGGATTTTCACCTAGCACAATTGCTAAAGAGTTTGTAAATGGAGCAAAAGCCTTGGTGTTTGGAGCTCTAATAATTGGAATAGCAAGAACAATATCTATAATATTAGATGATGGTAAAATTTTAGATACTGCAGTTTATTATTTAGGAAATATGCTGGCATCTTTACCACATATACTACAATCTATAGGTATGTTCTTAATGCAACTATTTATAAATGGTTTAGTTACTTCTGGAAGTGGTCAGGCTGCAGTAACAATGCCAATAATGCTACCAGTTGCTGATATGATTGGTATGACTAGACAAACAGCAGTTTTAGCATTTAATTTTGGAGATGGATTTAGTAACTATGTTCTTCCAACATCATCTGCACTAATGGGATTCCTAGCAATAGCTAACGTATCTTATGAGGACTGGATGAAGTATATGGGAAAATTATTTTTGATATGGATAGTAACAGGATCAGTACTAATAATAATAGCGAACTGGATTGGATATGGTCCGTTTTAATTAAAGGAGAAAAATATGAAACAAGAGATTTTACAAAATGTTGATGAGTTAAAAAATAGTTTAATAGATTTAGGTGATTTTATTTTTGATAATCCAGAGATTGGATTGGAGGAGTTTAAAAGTTCAAAAAAAATAATGGATATTTTAGAGAAAAATGGCTTTAAAGTGGAAGTTGGAATAGGTGGATTTGAAACAGCTTTTAGAGCAACTTATGAAGTGGGAGAAAATGGACCATCTATTGGGCTATTATGTGAGTATGATGCCTTGGAGGGAATGGGACACGCGTGTGCCCACCATATGCAAGGGCCAAGTATAGTTGGAGCAGCTTTAAGTTTAAAAAATCAACTAAAAAACAAAAACTATAAAATTGTAGTATATGGAACACCAGCAGAGGAAACAATAGGAGCAAAAGTAAAAATGCTAGAAAATGGCTGCTTTAATGATATAGATGTAGCTTTAATGATGCATGGTGCTCCTGATACAACAACAGATGTAAAATCTCTGGCTCTTTCAAACTTTACAGTTAAATTTCATGGAGTTAGAGCACACGCTGCTCTAGCCCCTGAAAAGGGAAGAAGTGCCTTAGATGGATTGATATTATTATTTCAAGGAATAGAGTTTTTAAGAGAGCATGTTAGGGAAGATGTTAAAATGCATTATACAATAACAAATGCAGGAGGACCTGCAAATGTTGTACCTAAATATGCAGAGGCAAAGTTTAGTATAAGGTCTTATGATAGAGCTTATTTAGATCATGTTATTGAAAGGTTCAAAAAGGTTGTACAAGGAGCTTCTCTTATGACAGAGACAGACTATGAAATTATAGAAACAAAAAGATTAAACAACAAAATACCTGTTTTAAAGCTTAATCAAATCCTTATGGATAATGCCGAATTGGTTAAAGCTCCAAGAATCTCTCCCCCTAGAGAAAAAACAGGATCTACAGATTTTGGGAATGTGATGTATCATGTGCCTGGATCATGTATAAGAGTAGCCTTTGTACCCCAAGGAACCTCATCACACTCAGATGAATTTTTATGTGCAGGAAAAAGCGAAGAAGCTCACCAAGCGATAATACTAGGTGCAAAAATTTTAGCTGGAACAGCATATGATTTGATTGACAACAAAGAACTTTTAAACGATGTTTTAACAGAGTTTAAAGTAAATAAAGAAAAGAGTGAAAAAATTTAGATTAAACTATTGAAAAATATCCATTAAAATACTATACTTACATAGTGTAGTATATATGGAGGTGTTATATTGAAAATAGGAGTATTCTATAGTAGTGGTAGAGGAAAAAGTGAGTTTACTGCCACTTTAATAAAGGATTTATTAAAAGAGAGTTGTGATATATATAAGATAGCAGATAAAAATACTGTTGAAAATCTGAAAAAATATAAAGCTTTCATTTTTATAGTGCCAACCTATGGTTTTGGTGAACCACATGAGGATTGGAAAAAAGGCATAGAAGCTATTTTAAAGGTAGATTTTAAAGATAGGTTGGTAGGAATTATTGGAAGAGGAAACCAAGGTTTTTATGCCGCAACTTTTGTCAATGGAATGAGACCAGTGTATGATGCTTTAATAGAAAAAAAAGCTAATATTGTTGGATTTACAGATATTGACGGGTATGACTTTGTAAAAAGTAGTGCAGTTGTTGATGGAAAATTTATTGGATTACCTCTAGATGAGATATTCATGCTTCAAGAGATAAAAGAGAGATTGGAAAGTTGGATAAAAAACAGTTTTGAGGAGATTTTAGATGAAAAATAGAGAAAAATATTTTGAATTTATAGATACTTTTCAAAATCAAAGAGACTTTTTTAAATGCCATGAGATTTTAGAGGAGATATGGATAGAGGAGACTAAGTGTGAGACAAGAAAGCATCTATCAATAAATCTATTATTGATTTCGGTGGGATTATACCATTGGAGAAACAAAAATTTTAAAGGTGCAATTCAAGTTTTTGAAAACTCTTTAAATAACTATGATGAAGTGTCTATGGAGATGGAGAGTATAGGGATTGATTCTAAACTTTTAAAAAAGATAGTTTTAGATATAGTGGATAACTTAAAAAATAAACAGGACTATAGAGAAGTTTTCCTTCCAATATATCAACAAAAAAATCTAAAAAAATAAAATTTTCAAACTTTTATTTAGTAAAAAAACGTCTAAAGATTATAATAATAGTTAGAAAGTAGAAAAGGATTTTGTAGCTTTAAAAAAGTAGTAAAAATAACCATCACACAGTTTCAAAG
>NZ_DBGBQB010000040.1:0-3174 GCF_048470075.1 Cetobacterium sp.
GCTTAGTTCTAAATTTAGATGGTTACTATATTTTAAAGGGATTTTATCAAGAGGCAATCTCTAGATTAAATCTATTTCTTGAAAAAAATACTAAAATTACACTAGCTGAGTTTAGAGATCTTCTTAAATCAAATCGTAAAATGGCACTTATATATTTAGAAAATTTTGACCAAAAAAAACTTACAAAGAAAATCGATAATTATAGAATAAAAAATAATACTCAATCTTAAAGGAAATCTAATAAAATCACTTAATAATATATTATATTCTATTAAATGGGAGTGATTTGTATGGAACTAAAAGAGTTAAACGAAAAAATACCATTTTTTGTTGAAGGAGTAGATATAGAAGCTCCAAAAGATTTTGTATTTAAATTTATATCTGATTATAGCAAACATGGTCTTTGGATTGAAGGATTAGAGGATGAAAAGCATACTGATACACAGGATATAGTAGGATCTACTTTCTGTGAAAAAATAAAGATGTATGGTTTTAAAGAGGATTACTGTGGTAAAGTTTTAGCTTATGAAGAGGGTAAGATGTATCAAATTGAAATTGGTGATAAATGGGTTGATTTTAAAATTGAATACGACTTTGAAGAGGTTAATTCAAATAAAACTCATCTAATTCTTACTGCTTGGACCTTAAAAGGAACTTCATTACATAAACTTTTCAATGTTTTTAATAAAAAAATCCTAAGTGAGCAGCTAACTAGATTAAAAGTTGTTGCTGAAACTGAATTTAATAAAACAAAATAACAAAAATGGAAGAACAGCCGTTCTTCCATTTTTATTTAGTCTATTTCTTTTTCTTATCTTTAGCTTTATAATTTATACCACTTAAAAATTTAATCACTACACCTATTAACATAAACATTAATAATCCACCATAGTATAGCTTCATTTTATCCAACTGTTTCACTATAGGTATTGTAAAATCATAACCTGCAAAAATAAATGCTATAAATGTCATAGCTGAAACTGAAATCCCTGCTAAAATAGGTATAAAATTCCCTTTAGCTATTTGAAACGGTGCTATATATCCTCTTTTTCTAAAGAAGATATAACTTATTCCTAAACAGAAATATGGTACAATTAATGCCATTGTCGTCATATCATAAACTCTATAATATAACTCTCCTGCCGCTTCTCCTCCAAAAGTTGTTAAAGCAATAAATAAAAATGCTAATATTGTCTGAAATATTAATGCATTTCTTAAAATTCCATTTTTATCAGATTTTCTAGTTAACCAGTCTGGAAATGTTCCTTTTGGCGCTTCGCTAAATACTCCCGCAGCCAAAGAACTGCCCCAAAGTATAAGAGCAACCAGTGTTATCAATGAATATGCTATTCCCATCAATTTAACAAACCAAATTCCCAGTCCTACCTTGTCTCCCATAAATTTAAATCCTGCCAATACTGCATTTATCAAAGATATTTTAGAGAAGTCCTCTTGAGTTCCGAATGCTGAAACAGAAACAATTCCTAAAACATAAAGTATTCCAATTAACATAGAAGCTACAAGTAATCCTTTAACAAAATTTTTCTCTGGGTTTTCCACTTGATTTACATAGGGTCCTACAACCTCTCCTCCTCCAAATGCAAATAATATCCATGAAAATGTTCCAAGAGATGTAGCTAAATCTGACTTAGAAGTAGTTTTTATCACAAACATCTCTGTTGTTAAGTCAGTTGCTCCCTGTCCTGTTAAATGAAGATATATCCCTGCAACTAAAAAAATTAAAACTGTAAATAACGATATATAACCTATTGGTTTTGAAAGAGCTCCTATGGCCTTTTGATATTTAACGCCTATAACCAATGATATAACCAGTGCTATTAATGACAGTATAGCTGTCTGTGTGTTTGATACATTGGCATCTCCAAATAATCCAAAACTAAAATATGTTGGTACTCTTGTTGCCAAGGTAGGTAAATAAAATATATTTGCTATAAAGTATGACCAAATCGCAAAATAGGCCATCTTTTTTCCTAATCCAATCTCTATCCATGAGTATATTCCGCTTGTTCTATCCTGAGCATATGCTCCAAACTCTGCCATTATTAAGCAAAGTGGTAAAAAGTAAAAAACTATTCCTATTACTAGCATTGTGGCGGATGACATTCCTACTTCTTTAAAATTATTGGCAATATTTCCAAATCCAAATACTCCCAAGAATATCATCATTACTAGTGATGACACAGATAGATACTTCTTTTTCATTCTCAACTCCTTATAATGTATAATATTTAAAACAACTTGTATAATAACACCTTTGCAAAAAAAAATCAAATATTTTGTTATCTATTTCTGTAATTTTAAAGTATAAATTTTTGTATAAATATTGTATAATTAGAAGATGATTAATTTTTAAGGAGTGTGTAATGGTGATAAAGGTTAATGCTATTGGACAAACTTGTCCTATTCCAGTTATTATGACAAAAAATGCTTTAAAAGAGATAACAGAGGGTGTTGTTGAGGTAACAATAGATAACAAAATTTCCAAAGAGAATATAGAAAAATTCTCTAAAGAGATGGGATTTTCTTTTAAAACTAGAGAGGAAAATGGAGTATTTTTTATTGAAATAAATAAAACTAACTCTGAAATCCTACCTAAAACTTCAATTTCCAATGGTGAAGATAATACTGTTATAGTTATCGCTTCTGACAAAATGGGAGATGGAGAAGCAGCACTTGGAGAGACTTTAATAAAAGGTTTCATCTATACTCTCACTGAGATGGAAACTTTACCAAAGGCTATTCTTTTCTATAATAAAGGTGTTTTTCTAACTGCCTCAAATGAAACTACTATAAAAGATTTAAAACTTCTTGAAGAGAGAGGTGTTGAAATTCTATCTTGTGGAGCTTGTTTAAATTTCTACCATTTAGAAAATAATATCGCTGTTGGAAGTATTACTAACATGTATAATATTATAGATAAACAAATGAAAGCTAGTAAGGTGATTAGACCATAATGAGTTCAGAAAAATTTCTAATTATAACAATAGATTCAACTCATCTAGTTATGAAAGTTGAAAAATTTTTAATTGATAGCGGTATCGATATTCGTATCATACCTCTTCCTGGAGAGTTAAAGGCCAGCTGTGGGCTATCTTTAAAAGCAAATATTGAAGATGCTTATAAAATTTTGGAACTTTTAAATGCCAATAATAT
>NZ_DBGBQB010000041.1:0-2183 GCF_048470075.1 Cetobacterium sp.
GTATTTAAACTACTGTATCTTTTTTAGATTAAAATCTTGTGGATTAAAAGATAGTTATAATATAATATTCAAAAAAGTAATTTGTTGAAGAGTTTTGTTTAGATAAATTGTTATTTTTAAACTGTAATTGTGGTACTTCATCAACACCACTTAAAGTAACATCTCAAAGTAATTTAACTATGAAAGGCAAATTTCCATTAACAGAAAAAAATAACGTTCCAAATATAAATGTTTTACCTTTTGGAAACTGTAAAAACTTTCCATTTAATCTACCTTGTTTACTATCTATAACAGGTAAATGGGAAAATAAAAGTAAAACATTTACGGTGAACTACCACCGCCCTAATAGAGGGTGGGGCTTCGTGGGAAGTATCTGATTCGTATCGGATATATTAACCATGCTCTGCGGGTAATTCCTACCCTGGATATATATTTTAATAGGCTAGTAGACTTCTACCAATCTCACGAATATTTATACTTGTGTTTAGGCCTCTATCTATCTCCAAGTTACGTTCATCACATTTGTAAACTCTTGAAGATAGTGTCAGTTCAGTTTTACTAAACCACAAAATGAGCAAGTTTTAGATGTAGACTACTTGTAGTATATTTTAGATAAAAAGTAGGTAATTATTAAATGAAATTATTAAAATTATATATTATAGCTTTAATTGGAATTTTACTAACAACATTAAAGCAATTTTACACAGGAAATCAAAATATTTTAAATTTAACATGGACAGAAATAAAAATAAATCAAACAGTAGATAATATATATTATTTATTGATAGTTATACTGATATTTATTTTTATAAATACATTACGAAGGAGATAAATAGAAATAATGAAGAAAAAAGTACTACTTAATTTAACATTAGTGTCAATGCTATCACTAACAGGATGTGACACAAAAGAGGTTGTTGATATAAAACCGTCAGAAGTAGCATATGAAGTAAATAATTTTGCTATAGAAAAAGGTGATAAAACTCAAAAATTTGATAATACAAGAGAAGACTGGTCAAAAGTAAAATCTTCATCAAAAATGATAATAGTACCATATAAAAGAATTAGTACAGGAGCAGTTCCATTTGTAAACACAAGAAAACTTCCAGAAAAGAAAATAATAGTTGTTTCTCAAAGTATAGTTTCTAAAGATTGGGTAGCTGATTTAAATAAAGGTTCTAATAAAAATGATGATTCTTTTAAAGCTGAAAGTTCAAATGGAGCGGAATTTCATACTGGAATAACATTATCAGCTAAGATATCAAATACAGATACATATTTATCAATTTATGGGATAGATCCCAATTCAAATTTAAGAGATGTAAAAGTTCAATCAATACCATTAGAAACTGTATTAGAAAAAACTGTAAAACCTTTTATCCAAGGAGCTTTAGCAGCAGAGTTTTCAAAATACCCAACTTTTGAAATTCAACCAAAGAAAACAGAAATAATTCAAAAAGTGGAAGTAGCTACAAAAGAAAGATTTGCAAAAGATGGAATAACTATTCTTACGTTTAATTCATCTGACACAATAACATGGTCAGATAGAAAAATCCAGGAAGCTATTAATGAAAAAGCTCAATTAGAAGCACAATATCAAAAATCAATAGTAGAATCTAAAGTTAGAACAATAGAAGCTGAAACAAAAAGAAAAGTAGAAGAGCAACAAGCTATGGCTAAAGCAAGAGCTATAGAATTACAAGCTGAAGCAGACAGAAAAAAAGCTGAAATTGAAAGAATGAAGCAAGAAGAAATAAACTTACAATCATTGGCAAAAGCTAAAAATGAAGTTGATATAGCAAGAGAAAAAGCGAAAGTAATTTCAGTAGAAAGAGAGATGCTAGCTATTGAAAAAGAAAGAATTGAAATAGAAGTTAAAAAGATAAATGCACAAGCAAATTTTGAAAGAGCAAAGAAATGGAATGGTAAAGAAGCATTTGGAGATGTAACAATCCAAGGAGTAACATCAATTATTGATAAAAATGGAGATGTAAAAACAATGAATTTAGTTAAATAAAAACTTGAATAATAAATTTATTAAAATATTCTAAACTAGGGAAATAAAATGAAATTGGGTATTACGCTTGATTTTGAAGGAAGTAATGTGAAAGAAGCTAGAATATTATACAAAGCTTTTGGAAAAGAAATTTGTATAAAATATGGATTTAATTACTCTAGGTTAT
>NZ_DBGBQB010000042.1:0-6998 GCF_048470075.1 Cetobacterium sp.
TCTACCCTCCATTTTAGGGTTTTTAGGGTCTATATTCATCTCTGAAAAATATAGTGCAGTAACTATATCCGCAGCTGATAATGAACCTCCTGGATGACCTGATTTTGCTTTACAAATCATTTGAACAATGTCTTTTCTTATCTCAGTGGCTTTTTCCTCTACCAGTTTCATATCTCTTACTTTCATCACTCTTCTCCCTTAGAAAACTATTTTTTTGCATTTTCCCAATCTTTTAAAAATCTTTCTATACCTTTATCTGTCAATTCATGCTTTGTCATCGCAACAATTGTTGAATAAGGTATTGTTCCTATATGAGCTCCAGCCAAGGCAGCCTCCTTTGCATGCCATGGATTTCTAATACTAGCTGCAATAATCTCTGAGTTTATATTATGTTTTTCAAAAATTTCAGCTATCTCTTTTATAAGGCTAACACTATCTACACCTATATCATCTAATCTTCCTAAAAATGGACTCACAAAGGTAGCCCCAGCTCTAGCTGCTAAAAGTGCTTGAGATGGTGTAAAAATCAGTGTCACATTTGTTTTTATTCCCTTTGATGTTAAAATCTTACAAGCTTTTAATCCTTCAATTGTCATAGGAAGTTTTATCACAATGTTCTCATGAATTTTAGCTAAAGGTAAAGCCTCCTCTATCATCTTATCAGCCTCTAAAGAGATTACTTCTGCACTGATTGGCCCATCTACAATCTCTGTTATCTCTTTTATTACCTGTTTAAAATCTCTTCCCTCTTTAGCTATTAAACTGGGATTTGTCGTAACTCCACAAATAACCCCCATCTCATTTGCTTCTTTTATTTCGTTGATATTTGCTGTATCTATAAATATTTTCATCTAATTTGCCTCCACACTTTGACCATAATACGCATTTTTACCATGTTTTCTTAAAAAATGTTTATCTAAAAGTTCATCTTGCATTCTTTCAACTTCTCTATTCAGATTTTCAGTATTATAAGCCATTTTAGCTAATTCCTCTAAAACCACAGCATTATGAACAGCATCTCCTGCATCTTTTCCCCAAGTAAAAGGACCATGAGAGTTTACTAAAACCGCTGGTGTATAATCTGGATTCAATCCAAACTCATTAAATGTTTCAACTATAACCTTTCCAGTTTCTAGTTCATACTCACCTTCAATCTCCATTTTTTTCATTTTTCTTGTACATGGAATATCTCCATAGAAATAATCTGCATGTGTTGTTCCATAGGCAGGAATTGATTTTCCTGCTTGAGACCAAATTGTTGCCCAACTTGAGTGAGTGTGAACAACTCCACCTATATTGGGGAAATTTTTATAAAGAGCTATATGAGTAGCCGTATCTGAAGATGGTTTCAAATGTCCTTCTACGATATTTCCATCTAAATCTACCACAACTAAGTCATCTATAGTCATATTATCATATTCCACTCCACTGGGTTTTATAACAATTAAGTTACTATCTCTATCAATTCCACTTACATTTCCCCATGTATATGTAACTAACCCTTTTTTAGGTAGCTCTAAGTTTGCTTTTAAGACCTTCTCTTTTAATTCTTCTAACATCTGAAACCTCCCTCTTTCATTTTCTCCTCAATCCACTTTTTTGCTTTTTCAATCTCTTTCAATGGATTTTCACTCTTTTCAGTCCACATCTCAATCAGCAGTGGTCCATTATAATCTATCTCTTTTAAAAGTTTAAAAAACTCTATAAATTTCACACAACCTTCTCCAAAGGGAACTTCTTTAAATTTTCCTGGGAAAATATTTGTAACAGCTAAAGTATCTTTTAAATGAATTGCACTAATTTTATGTTTTCCTTTTAAAATTTCAGCTCTAACATCATTTCCCCAAGCTGATAAATTTCCAATATCTGGATATACAGTTAAAAATGGTGAGTTTAAAATTCTATCAAATTCCAAGTATTTACTAATAGAGTTCATAAAAGGATGATCCATAATCTCAATAGATAACATTACATTTGCTTGTTCTGCCCACTTTAAAGCTTGTTTCATTCCATCTATATAAAGCTCTTTTGTTCTTTCATTTCCTGTTTCATAATAGACATCATATCCTGCCATCTGAATGTTTCTAATTCCTAAATCAACAGCTAACTCTATTGCTTTTTTCATAAGCTCTAAAGATTTTTTTCTAATCTCATCATTTTCACTTCCCAATGGAAATCTTCTATGACCACTAAAACACATTGATGGAACTCGTATCCCGGTTTCTAAAACTGCATTTACAAATAATTTTCTTTCCTCTAAAGTCCAATCTAATCTAGCCAATCTCTCATCTGTTTCATCTATTGAAATCTCTACAAAATCGAATCCCAAACTTTTAGCACACTCTAATCGTTCTTTCCAGTCTATATTTTTAGGAAGCGCTTTTTCATATATCCCCAAAGGAAATCTATTTAAATTATACATGTTCTACCCCCAAATTTTAGAGATCTCTTCTTGCCATCTCTGAGCTTCAGCTTTAGGTGATTCTGCATCTCTCAAGGATCTTCCAGCAATAAAACAATATATATCCATACCCTTAAACAGTTTTAAAGTATCCAGTTCTAAGCCACCAGTTACCGAAACTTTAAATCCCATTTCAATTAACTTTTGAACTTTCTCTAAATCTTTTTTACCCCAAGTCTCTCCCGCTAGAAGAGCGTCTCTACTTTGATGATACACAACTTGAGCTAATCCAGCTTCTTTCCATTGTTTTGCATGTTCATATGTCCAATCCCCATATAATTCAACTTGTAAATCATCAATCTCTTTCAATGCAGCTTTCATAGTTGGAATTGTTGCACAGCATATAACTGTCATCCAATTTGCTCCTGCCACTTTACAATTTTTAGCAACTGTACCTCCTGCATCAGCACACTTTGTATCTGCCAGTATAATTTTTTCAGGATAAAGAGCTCTTAAACATCTAACTGCCTCCATTCCTTCCTGTAAACAAAGAATAGTTCCAGCCTCTATCACATCAACTACATCTCCTAAAAGACTTACTGATTTTAATGCATCACTCAATGTATTGTTATCTAAAGCTACCTGTAATAATGGTTTCATTTTATTTCCTCCTAATATCTCTCTAATTTTTACGGAATTAATGCTAAAATCTCCTCTTTTGTCTTAGCATTTTTAATCTTTATTATATTTTCTTCATTTTCAAATAGGTTTGCTACTTGTACTAATCCAAACTCATTATGGTTATCTGTACTTGTTGCTGCTAAGGTAATCAATATTTTTACATGTCCCACATCCTCACCGAAAAAAACTGGCTCTCTTAAAGTTATTAAACTAAAGCTATCTTTTATAACTCCTGATTCTGGTCTGGCATGAGGCATGGCAACTTCAGGCATAATAACATAATATGGTCCATATTCCAGTGTTTTCTTTATAATATCATCATAATATCTTTCCTCAATAGCTCCTGACTTAACAAGTAAGTCTGTGGATATTTTAATAGCTTCTTCCCATGAAGTAGCTATCTGATTAATAGCTATTGAATTATTTTCTATTAAAGAATTTTTTAAGTTCATAATCCTTATCTCCTTTCCCCTTTTAGAAAATGGGAGCAGAAAATCTGCTCCCAATTAATATATTTATTTTATAATTTCCAGTAATCTTGCTTCCATCTCTTTTACATCCAATATATTTTTTAGGGCAATAATCTTTGTTTTTGTATTTGTGTTTAATTGTGATGCCAAATGTGTTGACGCTATAACGACATCATATGCTGATATTCCTGCTTTTGCTTGCCCTATACTGCAATTTTCACACGTGTTTTGTATTTTATATTTATCTAAGATTCCCTTAGCTTTTAATTTCATCATTAAACTTGTTCCCATTCCATTCCCACAAACTGCCAATAATTTTACCATGATTTTACCTCCATTTTTTAGTAATTAACTTCAATAATCTCTTCATCAACTGCATCTAATTCATTATTAAAATAATACTCGTGATTATTAACCTTTCTATATTGAATTATAGGTATTATTAACATTCCAACTATACATAGGAAATAGCCTACTAAACCAAAATTATTTAAGATAAATCCTTGTCCTACCCAAAGTGTACTTTGATCTATATTCCCATGCCATCCTCCAAAACCTTGTAGTTTAAACAGTGCAACTGCCACTGCACCAAGAGTAACTTGAAGTATTCCCGATATAAATGGTAAGATCATTGCAGCTTTAACACCACCTCTTTTTTCAGCAAATATTGCTATAGTGGCATTATCAAAGAATACAGGCACAAACCCTGTTATTATTAAGATTGGAGATTTGAATATTAGAAGCCCTGCTATTGCAATAAATTGTCCAATAGCTCCAAATATGAATCCAAATAATACCGCATTTGGAGATCCAAATCCATAGGCTGCAGCACAATCTACTGCTGGCATAACACCTGGTAAAATTCTATTTGAAATACCTTGGAAAGATTCTGTAAGCTCTCCTACAAACATTCTTACTCCTGTCATTAAAATAGCCAAATAAACTGAAAAGTATAAGGATTTTGATACTATGTAAGTTATAAAGTTTAAACTTGCTCCAAAATTTTTAGCATCTGCTACTCTCATATAATCCTCGCCTAGTATTCCTAGGATAGTTCCAAAGAATATAATCATAAGAGTTCCCGTTGCAACAATATTATCGTGAAATATTGATAACCATTCAGGTAATTTTAAATCATCTAACTTTTTACTAGCATCCCCAATTTTAGGGGCTATTTTATCTGTTGCCCAAATTGCAAACATCTGTTGGTGACCGATTACAAATCCAGCCCCATCTGTTAATCTTTGAGTTGCTCCCACTGTTAAGTTTGTTGCAACTGCCCAGTATGTTCCAACGAAAAGCCCTATCATCACTGCTCCTGTTGCGTTTCTATATTGAGGAAAAGCATAGAAGATTATCCACGTTGCTGTTGTTGCTTGTTGAACCATTATATGCCCCGTAATAAATAGAGTTCTTATTTTAGTATATTTTCTAAATAGAACTAATACAATATTTAATGTAAATCCAATTAAAAGTGCAATCATAGTCCAAGATGTTGTAAGTCCAATTGATTCTAAAGCACTATTGACTGCATTCAAACCAAAATATGGATCTATTACAGCTGCATTTAGACCAAAACGATCGTTTAATCCCGCCAATATAGGTCTAAATGTTGATACAAGCCCCCCAGCTCCTACATTTAATATCATATAACCTACAGTTGCCTTTATAAACCCTGAAAAAGCTTGATATAATGGTTTTTTTAATAAAAGATAACCTATAAAAACTAAAATTCCAACAAAGAACTCTGGTTTTGTTAATATATTATTTACGAAAAATTCAAAAACCGATAACACTCCCATACTTTTCCTCCTTTATACTCTATACACTATTATTTCTTATTAAAGCATTGATTTAAATGGTAAATCAGGCTCTATTATAAAAGCATCATGGAATCCTCTATCATACATGTACTCTAGTCTGTCTTTATCCAATGGCCACACAAATTTTCCACCAACTTCCCATAGGAAAGGTTTAAATTTATATTGCAATCTGTCTTTTCTCATATTCCATAGATATAAAATCTCTTTTGGATCCGCTTTAAAGTTTGTCCAAATATCGTGATGAATTGGGATTACAACTTCTGTATTTAAACATTCAGCCATTCTTAACATATCAACAGATGTCATTTTATCTGTCATTCCTCTAGGATTTTCACCATAGGATCCTAAAGCGACATCTATCTTATAATCATTTCCATGTTTTGCATAGTAGTTAGAGTAGTGTGAATCACCACTGTGATATATATTTCCTGCTGGAGTTTTTATTAGATAGTTTACAGCTAATCTATCCATATCTTGAGGCATCTTATCTTTTAAAATCACCCCTTCTGGAGCTGTTACCAACTCTGTTCTATCAAAAGAGTCAAGAGCAATAATCTCTGTATCTTTTATTTTTATTGTATCTCCTGGCTTTACTACAATACATCTATCCTCTGGAACTCCCCAACTTATCCATAAATCAACACATGCTTGTGGTCCTATAAAAGGAACTGAGGGGTCACAGTTTTGTATAACTGCTGCTGCTACATTTTCATCTATATGATCTCCATGATCATGAGTTGATAAAATTGCATCTACCTCTTTTATTGCAAAAGGATCTATTACACATGGTACATTTCTTAAATTTGGTTGTAATGCCTTACACCCTATCATTCTTTGATGTTGGTGTTGATTTTTCATCAATGGATTTTTCCCAGATTTTTTCCCTGTTTTTACCCAAAGGTCTATACATAAATTTGCATCTCCCTCTGTTTTAATCCAAATTCCAGTACATCCAAGCCACCACATGGCTACTGTTCCAGGCATAACCTCTTCATTTTCAATCTCCTCATTTAACCATGTCCCCCATTCTGGGAATGTGCTCAATATCCAAGATTCTCTAGTTATTTTACTAATTTTTGACATACTTTCTACCTCCAGATTATTGTATTTACCTTTATGATAGAAGTATATTTTATTTCTCTCCTATAAAAAAGAACCTATTTTATTCAAAATTTTTTTACAAATTTTTCCATATTAAAATCAGGTTTTTCAATCTCTTCCACTATTTCTAAAAAACCATCTAAGTGTTCTTTATTATCCCTAGAACTAAAAGCAACTATGGTTTTTACTGGTATATCTCCAGGGAATAAAACACTATTTTTTAGAGTTATTATGGAAAATGCTGTTTTACTCACATTGTTATCAGTTTTTGCATGAGGAAATGCAATATTTTTACCCATAACCATATAGCTTCCATAGTTTTTTATACATTGAACCATCTCTTCAACATAGCTCTCTTCTACACATCTATTCTTTAATAGAAGGTTTCCAGCTTTTCTTACTCCCTCTTCCCAATCTTTAGCAATCTCTCCCAAAGATATATGTTTTTTATTTAACATATCAAAAATTGTAATTTTTTTTGGCGAAATATCATCAATTAAATTTGAATTTAAAATATTTTTT
>NZ_DBGBQB010000043.1:0-1912 GCF_048470075.1 Cetobacterium sp.
CTTTATATCTTTCTATATATAACCTATCATACTGTATGTTAGAAGTAGAGTTTAACTCCTTTAAAGAGGTTAAATCATCCTTTGTCAAAATATCCATTTTTACTAAAGCATTTAAATCTATAAAATATGGATTACCTGCAAAAGCTGAAAAGGATTGATAGGGAGAATCCCCATAACCAGTTGTTCCCATTGGAAGAATTTGCCAATATTTTTGATGACTTTCCTCTAAAAAATCAACAAACTCATAGGCACATTTTCCAAAATCTCCAATTCCATACTCTCCAGGTAGAGATGTTATATGTAGAAGTATACCGCTTGATCTATTTTTCATAAAAATACCTCACTTTTAATTTATTATAAATGAGGCACCAACGGGAGGAAGGCGCCTCAAGAAGGGAACTATAGTATTAAGTATTAAATTAGAACCAAACCTCAGCTTGAACTCCAACGTTTACTCCATTTTTTCCACTGTAAGAGTTTAAATCGCTTTGGAAAGATTTTTGGTAATCATTATCCCATCCAGCCCAAGTAACAAATGTTCTAATCTCAGGTCTAGCCCAGAAATCATTTGAATTTAACTTAAATGTTGGTGCAAATGTAAGTTTGTATAGATTTCCATCTGTATTTTTTCCATTATCTTTTTCCTCTGTTACATAGTAGTATCCAGCTTCAAATTGTAATTCGAAATTTTCATTGATTTTGTATACTGGTCTAGCTACAACACTGACCCAAGTTGATTTTAATCCATCAACATCTACAGAATAAGATTCTCCTTGAGGGTCTAAAAGATCTGCATTGTAGTTAAATTTACTATTTTTATTGTGTTGAGCAACAACTGTTGTAAATAAATCCCATTTTTCATTTATAGGTAAAACTCCAAAAGTACCTATTCTAGCAGATAAAGCATCATCTAAATTCCCTTCAGCTCCTCTACCGGCACTACCTAAACCATCTCCTGCATTAAGTCCATATCCAACTTGTGCAAATAACTTAGAGAATCCCTTTCCACTCCAGTAATATCCAGGTGTATTATAGAATACTCCCAATTGCAATCCGTAGTCAGCTGCATCATATGTATTATAGTAATTCTTAGTTGCAACAGTTCTATTTTCATTATCCTTAGAGAAAGCCGCTCCTAAATCGAATTCCCAAGAACCAATATCATATCTAGCAAGAAGGTTTACAACATTTAAACCATCCTCTTTATTAGATGAAGAGGTAATTAGCCCAGCAGGATCATAGCTATCATAGTCTCTAGCGATAACTCCTAAATCTAACATACCATCTCCAATTTTAATATTATCTATTCCAGCTCCAGTCCCTGAATAGTCAGTGAAATAGAAGTCTGTTATATGAATATCCCTTCTATTATAGAATCTTTTACCAGCCCAAATTACTGATTCCTTGAAGGCACCTGAAAATACTGGAAGATTTCCCATCTCTGCATAAGCTTGTCTTAAAGCTACTCCATCATTCCAATCATTGTAGTCGTCAGTACCTTTTGCAAACATGATATGCCATTTAGCCCAAGCTCCATTATCAAGATAGAAGTTTTTCACTAATTCAGCTTCAATATAAGTATCACTTTCATTTCCCAATCTTCCAACCCCATTTTTATTGAAAACTTTTCCTTTTTTTAAGTCATTGTTAGCATTTAAAAGAAGTCCAGATCTACCATATCCATGGAACTCAAAACTAGGGTGTTCTTGATTATATTCTAATTTAGCAATTCTGTCCTCCAAAGTTGCAACATCATAGGAATTAGTAACAACTTCAGGAGTTGGAACTACCTCTTTAGCAAAAGTTTTTTCTCCAACTGTTCCAGCTAAGATAATACAAGATAAAAGTGTAAGAAGTTTGTTGATTTTCATAAATTTACTCCCCCTGCTTTATTTTTTATTTGTTGTAAAAT
>NZ_DBGBQB010000044.1:0-12657 GCF_048470075.1 Cetobacterium sp.
GAATATCAAAAGTTGTATTTGATAAAGAGATATACTTAACATTTAATTCTAAAAGAAGATCCTGTAATCTATAATTTTTATCCATAATAAACCCCTCTATTGTGCTCAAAGCGGTTTTATTATATATTCCGAAAAGAGGATATGTTTTACCTTTGCTATCCTTTATTATTACGGCATCATAATCGTGGGAAACAAATTGAATAAAAAAGTCTATGAAGTCCTTAGTAATATTGGGGGTATCACAGGTTGTAACAAAAATAAAATCTGATTTAGTCTTTAAAAGTCCCTGATAAATACCCTCAATAGGACCTGCATTATTTGTCATATCTGTAACGATAGTACCCCTAGGAATAATGAAATTTTGATTTTTATTAACAGAAACCATTAGATTTTCAAAATCACTTAACTCACCTGTAATCTTATCCAAAAAAGTTCTATTTTTATCATATTTTAATAAAGCTTTATCTAAAAAATTCATTCGTGAGCTTTTACCACCAGCAAGGATTAAAGCATCAATATTTCTAATTTTATTCATACATGTTACCTCCTGTAAGTTTGTATTTAAGATGATATGCTAATATCTTTAATTAATAAAGAGGGAGAACCTATACCTGATAAATTAAATTTTAAATCATTTCCCACATTTTCGACATTTTTTAAAAGGTCAAAAAAGTTCCCAGCTGCAGTTATCTGATTTAAAGGTTTTTTAATCTTTCCATTCTCGATTAAAAATCCCTCTGTAGCTAAAGAGAAATCTCCAGATATCGAGTTTAAACCTGAGTGTAGTCCAGTGAATCCTGTTATAAGAATTCCATTTTGCAATTGAGATAAAAGTTGTTCAAAAGATAGATTACCTTTTTTTACAAAAAGGTTGAATGTAGAGATTCCCATTGTCCCTTTATACCCACCTTTTGCCGCATTTCCTGTTGTTTTAATACCATCTTTTTTAGCTGTTTTTAAATTATGTATATACGTCTTTAAAATTCCATTTTCAATTAAGTTTTTAGGAGTAGTTGGAACCCCTTCAGCATCAAATGGAGCACTACCATAACCATTCTCTAGATGAGGATCATCTGTGATTGTAATTGAGGGACTTGCCACAAGAGAGTTCAGTTTCCCCTTAAATTTTGATACACCTTTTTGAACAGCTTCTCCAGAAAAAATTCCACTCATAGAGCCTAAAAGGTCAGCAAAAGCATCATTTTCTATGATAACGTCATATACTTTGCTCTCAACAGATGTTGAATTTAATTTATTTAAAGCCTTGTTTACAGCCTCTGTTGAAAGTTTAATAGGATCCATATCAGAAAAATTTCTAGTGACGATATAAGCTGAATCATTTTTAATAGATTCATCATCTTGAACTACAACAGCTATATAGGCATAGATTGAATTAAATTTATGATAAAGATCTAAACCTTTTGAATTTTTAATTATATTTTCACCTGAGCCACTTCCAATCATACAATAGTTTACAGTTTTAACTCTAGGGTCAAGTTCTAATGCTGTTTTTTCAGCTTTTAAAAGAAAATTAATCTTTTCATCTACGGTGATAGCTTCAAGATTTGGATTAAATGAATCTATTTTTTTATATTCTGATTCTTCACTATATATTTCAACTTCATCTAAATTTTCTATTATTTTTCCATTGGAAATTGCTCTCTCTATTAAAGGTTTAATATCTTCTTCAAGTAGGGATTCCGTATAGGAATATCCCATCTTACCACCTATTTTTACTCTGAAGGAGATACCCATATTTTCAGAGTTATTATAGCTATCAACATCCCCTTTAAAAATTTTAATTGTTTCATTTTTAGAGGAGACGAAATATATTTCAAACTCTTCTAAACTCATATTTTTAGCAGTATCAAAAACTTTATCTATAAATAATTTTGCTTCCATAAATTCCTCCTGAAATATTAGTTAATAAATTGATATAAACTTATCTTCCTCCAACAACAATATCCCGAATCTTAACCCTAGGTTGTCCTACATTGGCAGGAATACTACCTGAAACTGAACCACACATTCCCTGTCCATGAGCTAAGTTATCACCAACCATATCTATTTTATGTAAAATTTCTGGCCCATTACCTATCAGTGTTGCTCCTCTAACAGGTTCTGTAATTTTTCCATCTTTTATTAAATAACCTTCCATAATGGAGAAGTTAAAATCTCCAGTACTTGGATTAACAGAACCTCCTCCCATATACTTGGCATAAATTCCATTTTCAATACCAGATAACATCTCATCTAAAGAGGAGTTTCCATTTAAAATAAAAGTGTTTGTCATTCTGGAGGTAGGAGCATATTTATATGACTCTCTTCTTGCACTACCTGTACTTTTAGTACCCATTCTTCTTCCATTTAATTTATCCACCAGATATCCTTTTAAAATACCATTTTCGATTAGAAGATTTCTTTGAGTAGGAGTTCCCTCATCATCTATATTTGATGATCCCCATTCATTTAGAAGAGTTCCATCATCCACTGCTGAAACTATATCACTAGCAACTTTTTTTCCAATTTTATTAGCAAACACTGAAAGCCCTTTGGCAACACTAGTAGCTTCTAATCCATGACCACAAGCTTCATGGAATATAACTCCTCCAAATTCATTCTCAATAATAACAGGCATCTTACCACTTGGAGCATACTTGGCACCAAGCATAGTTTTAGCGATTCTAGATGCCTCTTGAGCATACTCTTTCACATCAATCTCTTTAAAAAATTCAAACCCCTTAGAAGCTCCAGGACGATATGAACCTGTTTGCATATCATTCATATTTGAAGCGATACTTTCAATTCCTATTCTACTTCTAACTCTTGTATCTTCAGCCCAAACTCCCTCTGAATTAATAACTAAAATATTTTGAGTTGAGTCATTGAAGTTTATTCTCACTTGACTGATACATTCATCATACTCTTTAGCTGCTGCATATGCATCTTTCATAACTAAAATTTTATCATCTTTTAAAATGCTTCCAGGGGACAGGATAATCTTATGTTTGTTTTCTATCTCCTGCTTTAAAAGATTTATAACTATATCTTGTTTTGTTCCTTTTATAGCTTTAGCTGCTTTTTGAGCAGTTTTAATCAGATTCTCTTTACTCATATCATTTGTATAGGCATATACAGAGAATACATCTTTGAAAATTCTTATTCCAAGTCCAAAATCTTTTCCAGAGATTGCCTGTTCGATTTTTCCATCAACCAAATAAAAGGAATCTCCAGTTTTACTTTCTAAGAAAATTTCGGCAAAATCTCCACCAGTCGATAATGCTTCATTTAATATATCTTCAGCTAAAATTCTATCTAACATACGATTTCTCCTTTTGATCTTTTTATTAGAGTATAACATATGAAATATCTTTTAGATAGACAAAATAATTGAGTATTCTGATGGAAAAAAAATTAAAAATATAGTATAATAACTGGATAAATAATTGGGATAGGGGAGCTTTTTTTATGGAGAATTTTTTAGGAAATATATCAAATGAATTAGTGCTTTATATAGCAAAATATTCGCCAGTGCTTTTAAAAAAAATAATATATTTATTGATACTTTATTTTACATATAGACCAGTAAAAGAGTTTTTAGTGGTATCATTAAAAAAAATATTAAATAGAAGCGCTTTAGACGAGTTATTAATAAACTTTTTAATAACATCAACAAATCTATTAATATTAGTTTTTTATTTCTTAAATGTATTGGAGATATTGGGATTAAAAACTACATCTATTTTAGCGTTGATAGGTTCTATTGGAGTGGGACTAGGATTGGCATTAAAAGGAAGTTTATCAGATGTAGCTGGAGGAATACAGATACTGGTTACAAAACCCTTTAAAAAAGGGGATTTTATAATTGCCGCTGGAACTGAGGGAGCAGTACAGAAGATAAGTTTCCTATATACAGTTTTAAATAGTGTTGATAACAAAAAAATTATAGTACCAAATGGAAAGCTATCTTCATCAATAGTGACAACAGTAACAGCTAATCCCCAAAGAAGAGCAGATTTTCTATTTTTTGCTGAAAAAAAATGTGATATAGATAGGGTTAGGGCTGTACTTCTTGATATTGTAAGTAATCATCCAGCTGTATTAACAGATAGGGATATATTTGTTAAATTTGCAAAGGAAACACCAACAGCATCTGAATTTATAGTTAGAGTTTGGACTTTAAAGGAAAACTTTAGAGATTTAAATGCAGATATTCAAGAAGAGGTTAAGAAAAGATTTGATAAAGAGGGAATAAGAATTCCATATCAATCGTATGATGTAAATGTAATACCTCCAAGATAGAGATCTTGGAGGTATTTTTTTTACATACCCATTTTAATTCCAGCTTTTACTAACCACCAATTTATGGGATATGCAGTTATGAATCCACAACACATAGCAATTTGCATCATAAACCAAAACTCTGGAGTGGAAGGAGATAGTGGCCCAAACCAAACAAAAATAACAAGAGCCATCCATCCATACATACCAATTTGCCATGATGTAAGCGAAAGAAAATCTATTTTTAAAGCTCTTAACCAAACCTTAACTCCTTTTTCATTCATCATTGGAGCTATGGCAGCATATTGAAAAGTAACTCCTGTCAATAGAGCAAGAAAGTAATCCATTGTCCATTCACCAAAAGTATAGTTGTTAAAAAGTGTAAAAGGAAAAACAATGAAAAGCCATGGACCAATTAAGTCAGCTAAAGAACAACCAGCTCCACAGTGTAAGGTATCAGCAACGACCCCTTGCCAAAAACTTGAATATTTTTTACTTGAAGATGAATCATCCATTTTCATATTACCCATATCCATATTGCTCATATCCATGTTATCCATCTTCATACCGCTCATATCCATTTTTCTATTCTTTCCAATTGTAAAATAGGCCCAAACACCAAATAATCCAGCCCATAACCCATTTATAGGCCAAACAAGGTTCATAATAGGCATCTCTTTTTGAGGATATTTTAAAATATCTATGGTGATACTTAAAGCGGAAAGGATACCAACAACTATAAAAATTTTAGAAATAATATTAAACATTTAAACCACCGCCTGAAATAATAATTTTACAAATAAGTACATAGAAATAGCATAATTTCCTTTAAAAAATAAATATAAATAAAGGAGAAATCATAAAATCAAGGTAAAGACATATAAATCTAGTTGATAAAGGAGGTTGTTATGGAAAAAGTTTTAGTATTATTTAAATACTACAATGATGCTAAATTAGCGATTGAAAATGTTAAATCTTTAAAAAAGAGATTCAACTTTGAAATACTTCCACTTTATGTAAAAGAGTTAAAAGTTCCAACAGGGGTGACGTTTTTAAGCCCTAGTATGACTATGGATATTTTAAAAGAGTATGAGGATGAATATATTGAAGATTTAAAAAATCTATTGGTAAAAGAGGGTATACATGATGAGCTTATAGTAGAAATAGGCATAAATAGAGAGATAATTCAAGAATATTTAAAAAAAGTTGATTGCTTAATGATTGAGGAAACTGAATATTTAGATGAAGATTTCTTAGATATTTTAAAAATTTTATATAAGCCTGTGATTATTGTGAATAAAACAGTCTCTAAATATGAGAGTGTAGCTATAGTTTCTGATGATGGTATAAAAATTAATAAAAGTGTAAATAGCTTTATTAGAGATTTTCCACAGATAAAGAAAGTGGTACTATTGAGTTGGAACTATAAGTATGAGGAGAATAGTTTACTTGAGTTATTGGAGAGAAAAGGGGTAGAGACAAAAGTGGAGATGTACAATCAACAATTTAATACAAAAGAGGAGTTTTTCCAAAGAATGAATGAGTTTGATTTTATTGTTATGGGGAATTTAAGTAAATCATTTTTCTTTGAAAAGATAACAAAGCGTATGGGAGTAGAGATTATAGAAAAAGCTACCAGCCCTATATTTATAGGATAAAAAAACAGAGTCAAAATCTCTTTGACTCTGTCATTATTTTTTGAAATAATATTATTCGTTATAATATAAGTTTTCTGTAGGGAAAACAGGATCAGAAGTAACGTCAACACAAAGTTTTCTAAGTGTTTGCTCATCACCTTTTCCTAAAATTGTAGTAGAGTGAAGCTGAGCTCCTTTTAAAACAGGAAGTTGATCAAGAGCAGCTTGTGCCATAGGGTTAGTTGTAGCAGAAATTGTAAGTGCAATTAACATCTCTTCACAGTCTAATCCTAAGTTTTTACTCTGTAATGTATTTTTCTTTAATTTTGTAATATCCTCAATAATTGTTGGAGATATTAAATGTATATTATCATTTATTCCAGCTATAGCTTTTAAAGCATTTATTAAAACAGCAGATGATGCATCTAAAACATTAGATTTTTTACCAGTGAAAATCATTCCATTTGAAAGTTCCATAGCAACAGATGATAGAAGTTCATTTTTCTCACAAGCTTGTTTTTGCTTTTCTAAGTGCTCTCTAGCAGCAGTAACAACCTTTCTATCGCTCTCTTTTAAATCTAACTCTTCCATTATAAGTTTAGCTCTTTGGAAAGTTTCTTTATCTACATATCCTTTTTTATATTCACATCCAGTTTTAAAGTATCTTCTAATAATCTCTTGTTTAGAAGCTTCTCTAACAACTTCATCATCAATAATACCGAATCCAACTCTATTAACTCCCATATCAGTTGGTGATTTATAGATAGACTCTTTATTTGTTATCTTTTCGATAATTCTTTTTAATACAGGAAAAGCTTCAATATCTCTATTGTAGTTAACTGCAGTTTCACCATATGCTTCAAGGTGGAATGAATCAATCATATTAACATCTTTTAAATCTACAGTAGCAGCTTCATAAGCTATATTTAAAGGGTGCTTTAAAGGCACATTCCAAACAGGGAAAGTTTCAAATTTTGAATATCCAACAGCATTACCTCTTTTGTTTTCATGGTAAAGTTGGCTTAAACAAGTTGCTAATTTTCCACTTCCAGGTCCTGGAGCAGTAACAACAACTATTGGTTTAGTTGTTTCGATATATGGATTTTTTCCATATCCCTCTTCACTAACAATAGTGTCAACGTCAGTAGGATAACCTTTTGTAGCTCTATGTTTGTAAACCTTAATTCCTCTTCTTTCAAGTTTAGTTATAAAAAGAGATGTAGATGGTTGGTCATCATATCTTGTTATAACAACACTATTTACTTCTAGTTCACGTTCTCTTAGATCATCGATTAATCTAAATACATCCATATCATATGTAATACCGAAATCTCCTCTAATTTTATTTCTTTCGATATCTCCAGCATAAACACAGATTATAACTTCAACCTTTTCTTTTAGTTTTTGAAGTAATTTGATTTTCGCATTTTCGTCAAATCCCGGTAAAACTCTTTTTGCATGTAAGTCAAATAACAGTTTACCACCAAACTCAAGATATAATTTGTCAAAATTATTAACTCTTTCTAGGATATATTTCGATTGCTCCTCTAGATATTTATTGTGATCAAAACCTATTTTCATGACTCACTCCTTCATTATTTTTCATTTTTGTCAGAGCTATTCCTGACTCTACATCATAGCATGATATAAAAAAAAAATCTAGCTTAAAAATATTTTTTTATGATATAATTATAAAAATTTTTAGGGAGGTTAGAATGAAAAAAATACCTGTGATAATTGATTGTGATCCTGGATGTGATGATGCAATTGCTCTATTACTGGCATTTGCAAGTGATAGAATGGATATAAAAGGGGTAACGGTTTCAGCTGGAAATGTCAACATAAATAATACAACAGAAAATGCAAGAAAATTAGTAGGAGCTTTTAAACCTGAATTAAAAATTGCAAAAGGTTGTGAAAAACCTTTATTTAAAACAATAGTAACAGCTCCAGAGGTACATGGAGAAAGTGGGTTAGGGTCTGTTAGATTACCAGAGACAGATAAAAAGTTAGAGGGGATAACTGCAATTGAGCTTATAGCAGAGATATTAAAAGAGAGTGAAGAGAAAATAAATATTGTAATAACAGGTCCTATGACAAATATTGCTGTATTTTTAATGGTGTATCCAGAATTAAAATCGAAAATAGAAAAGTTCATTATAATGGGTGGATCATCAATAGGGGGAAATGTAACTCCATCGGCAGAGTTTAATATCTATGTGGACGCAGAGGCAGCAGATATTGTATTTAAATCTGGTGTTGATATTGTTCTATGCCCCTTAGATGTTACAATGAAAGCCTTTGTAACTGAAAAGGAGTTGGGTGAAATTAGAAACATAGGTGGATTGGCTTCAGAGGTTGCCTATGGTGCTATAAAAACTTCGTTAGATTTCTATAAAGAGTTCTACCAAAAATCAGAAGTTCCAATGCATGATCCATGTACTATAGCTTATCTGTTAAATTCAGAACTTTTTAAAGGGGAAAGAGTATTTTTAGGCACAGAATTAAAAGGTGAGTTTACTTATGGTGAAACAATAATAGATTATCGTAATAAATTTGGACAAGAAAAAAATGCACTGGTATTAACTGAAATAGATAGAGCAGGATTTATAACTCTTATAAAGAAAACTGTGGAAACTTTAAATAAATAGGAGTTTGGAAAAAACCAAAGGAAACAACCTTTGGTTTTTTTATTTGGCATTTTTTCTAAAAAATAGTATAATGAAGTAATACTTTGATTTTTTTTTGGTGAATTTTTTCACTTTTTTTTATGAAATATCAATGAATTAAATAATTAATTATTTAAATTATTTATATATTCTATTTCAAAAAACAATGATTAGGTGCTATAATCGAAAAACACGCACACTTTATAAACATTAACAGGAGGTAATAAGATGACAATTGAGTTATCAACAATTCAAACTATAGCAATGGCAGTTGTTGTATTGTATATAGGGAAATTTTTAAATCACAATTTCAAATTTTTAAAGGAAAACTGTATTCCAGAATCGGTAACAGGAGGAACAGCGTTTTCAGTAATCACTTTTATTGGATATAAAACAGGGATGTTTAATTTTATATTTGAAGATTCTTTAAGAAATATATTCATGATTGCATTTTTTACAACAGTTGGATATTCTGCAAGTTTAAAACTATTAAAAAAAGCTGGAATGCCGGTTTTCATGTTTTTAATAGCATCAGTGGGATTAGCTATATCACAAAACGTTTTGGGAGTGGGATTAGCACAGCTTTTAAATCTTAATCCATTGATAGGATTGGCAACAGGATCTATGTCTACAACAGGAGGACCTGGAACAGCTGGAGCTTTTGCACCAATACTGGAGAGCTATGGGGCTGAAGGAGCAACAGTTGTGGCAATGGCAACAGCTACTTATGCATTGATTGTAGGAAGTTTAATATCTGGACCAGTGGCAAATAGACTTATAAAAAAACATAACCTTTTGGAGAAAAGAGATGGGAATGGAGCTTATGACTCAGATGAAGAGAAGAAAACACCTTTAGACCCAAAACATGTTTCAACAGCATCATTCCAAATTATAATGGCCATGGGAATAGGAAGTTTAATATCAAACTATCTATCAAAGGCTGGAATAGTGTTACCATCATATATAGGTGCAATGTTTGCTGCAGCTTTAATCAGAAATATATCAGATTTCACAGGGGCTTATGAGGTACATTTAGATATTATAAATATAATTGGTGGATTTACTTTAACAATATTTTTATCAATGACTCTTATGAGTTTTAAACTGTGGGAATTACAGGGATTAGCATTACCACTAGTTATAATGTTAGTAGCTCAAACTATATTAATAGGTGTATTTGCATACTTTATAACATTTAGATTAACTGGTAAAGACTATGATGCCGTTGTTATGACAAGTGGGCATTGTGGATGTGGATTTGGAACAACACCAAAGGCTTTAGCTAATATGGAGGCTTTAACAGCGAAATATTTCCCATCTCCAAAGGCATTCTTTGTTATACCGATAGTTGGAGGATTATTTATAGATTTCTTCAACGCAGGAATAATAACTCTATTTATGAATATTTTACATTAATAAAAAACCACTCCTAAAATTTAAAGGAATTTAAAAAAATTTAAGAAGAAACATATTAGATATTAGGAGGTGGATTTTATGAAATTGAAACAAACAATATTAAAAGTGGAAGAAAGATTAAAAGAGGAAAAAACAGAGGAGTTACAAAAACTTTTGATGGAATTAAAGAAAATTGATGAAGAGGTTAAAGAGGGCGAAGCTAGAGATAAGGCAGTAGAAGAGATAAAAAGAAAAAATGATCATATAGAGTGGTTAAATATAAAAGAGATATAGAAGCTATTATTATTTTACATGCATTAAAAAAGAAAGTATGATATAATCTATAAAAAAGTTTTATGGAGGTATATCGTGCTTAAAATATTTAATGATAGAGTATACGGATTAGAAGAAAGTTTAATAGCTAGTGGATATCCTATGATAGCTGAATCGATAGAGGAGTGGGATGAAACTCCAGTTTTAGAGGAAAAAGATTTTAAAAGAGCTGGAAAGTTGGGAAATGTTCCAACAGGAACAGGTCATGATAACTTTTTAAAAGGGATAATTGTTCAATTTGATGTGACTTATCCAAATTACTGGACACCACAATTTCAAAGATATCATTTTGCTGATATAGTTTCATCAACATCTAAAATGCATAGATTGACAAAGATGGATTTAAAAAAATCTTGTAATGAGTATGTGGATGATGTGGTTATTGAAAACCTAAATAGATGGATTGAAATTTTTAACTCTTTTGAGAAAGAACAAAAAGAGATAGAGGTAGATGGAAAAATCTATACGAAATATGAAATTTATATGAAAATAATATCTAACTGTCCAATGGGATTGGAGCAAACAATGAGAGTTACAACATCATATTTGCAACTGAAAACAATGTATCTTCAAAGAAGATACCATAAGCTTAAAGAGGATTGGGGAAATTTCTGTGATTGGTGTTTAACACTTCCTCACTTTGAAGAGTTTTGTTTAAATAATAAATAATAAAAATAAGTAAAAAAGACTACAGTTCAATGGACTGTAGTCTTTTTTTAACGTCTATTTCTCAATAGATAAACTATTGAAGGGTATAGACCTGGGTAGTAAAGATTTTTTTGATATGCTCGAACTTTTGTTAAAAGAAGTATGCAGTAGAATCTTAAAAATAAACTTATAAAAAACATCAACTTTAATCCAGCATATGAATCGCCAAAGATTAAAATAGTTTTTCCCTGTAAAAAGTTAGCGAGATAACCTCCAAGAAAAGCTCCAGTTAATCCTAAAACACCAACAGAAAGCGAGTATGCTGCAGTATAGGAGTCTCTATCGGGGGATGAAAGTTCTAAAAGCAAACTAAATAGAGAGAGGTTTATAGCCGACCATCCCACTGAAGTACCAATAGCATCTAGCATAATTAAGCTATTGACCGTTTCTTTAGTCATTAAGAAATAAAAGATAACGACATAGCTAGATACTCCAATTCCAAAAGATAGAAGTTTTTTGTAACCGATTCGCTCAACAAGTTTTCCATATATAAAAAATGCAAATATGGAAAGTATTGCTGTTAAAGAGGTAGATAGTCCAAGTATAGTGTATGAAGCGTTTAAATCAACAACAGCAAAATAATAAAAATAGGGTTTTGTAAACTCTATGGAAAAATTCCACATAGCGATAAATATTAA
Source organism: Cetobacterium sp. (assembly GCF_048470075.1). GTDB lineage: Bacteria > Fusobacteriota > Fusobacteriia > Fusobacteriales > Fusobacteriaceae > Cetobacterium_A. The sequence continues at coordinate 11,662 of NZ_DBGBQB010000044.1, forward strand.
AAAATTAAAGAAGTTACTATCTTTTAATGGTTTTTTTATAGAAAATCCAGCTTGTCCCTCTTTAAAATTGGGAATTTCATGGAAGTAAAGTAAAAATAGGGTTGTAATTGCAGCAATGGCAATAATAAGGGTTAAAATTAAAATGCTAGTTTTGCCAGGAGTATAGTTTAAAGCCTTGGAAACGATAGATGAAAAGATAACAGTAGAGATTGATATAAGCGTAAATCTTTTGGAAAAAAACTTTCCTCTATCCTCTTTTTTTATAATATCCCCAACCGAACTTGTCCAAATTCCACTTAAAAATGCGGAGAAAAAAGAGTAGATAAAAACGATTCCCACAAGTAATCTATAGTCGATTTTATCAAAAAGAACGATAAAAAAGAGAAAACACATGGGGATTCTGGCAGCAGCAGCACTAAAAAGCAGAGCTCTTTTTTTTGTTTTAAAAAATTTATAGTATGTTCCTAAAAAAATTTGAAGAAGTTGTAAACCTAAAGGAAGAGTTGTGATAACAGATATCCAAAATGGCTCACATTTAAAGTATAGAGCCAAAGCGGTAAGAGCAAATCCCTGTATTCCCAGAGATAGCATATTTGCACTCATTCCCTCTACCGTTATAAGAAATTTATTTTTTTCATAAGAGTTTCGAAACATAAGTATGACCCCCTGTTAATAAAAACAGGCAATGTTAAAGAGTTAACACCACCTGTTTAATCATTTTAATCAATTGGAATAGAAGTTGTCTCTGGTTTTTTTGTTTCATCTTTTGGTATAACGATATTTAAAATACCATCGTTAAATGATGCCTTAATCTCATTTTCTAAACAATTTTTAGGTAAGGTCATTTTTCTTTCAAAAGAACTAGATGAAAACTCTTTTTTAAAATAGGATTTATCTTTTTCCTCTTTACTCTCCTCTGTTTTATAGGAAAGAGTCAAAACTCCCTCAGAGATATTTAATTTTAAATTTTCTTTTTTTATCCCTGGAACACACACG
>NZ_DBGBQB010000045.1:0-2336 GCF_048470075.1 Cetobacterium sp.
ATCTAAGTGGTTTTCTTTTATTAATAGTAAACTCTAACTTAACTTGGATTATTGAAAAAGATATTCGTAATAAAAAAAGTGATTTTTTAATTCCATTAGAAACTCTACAAAAGAATAAAACATCACTTCATATATATTCAAATGATTTTACCATTGAAGATGTTTGGAGTGTTGGACAAAATATCCTCACTTTAAATGAGGAAACTGTTCTTCCTGAGCACTTTTATATTTTATCTAAAAACTCAACTGTTGATTTAGATAGCAACTATAAAATTGTCGCTAAGGAAATGTACAGTAGATTTAATGATAGTGACGATACTGTATATATCTATAAGGTTATGAATATTGACTAAATAATTCTAAGAGATAATTAAATTATCTCTTAGAATTTTATTTTTCAGCTACTATTAACCTAACCACATCACCTAACATAATATTTTTACTAGTTACCTTTGAAAACCCCGAATATCTAATAGTTTTCTCTGTCTCCCTTAAAAGAGATGTTCCTAAAATTGATTTTGTAAAAATATTTAAGAATGTTAACCCTATATTTATTATAAAATTACTACTTTTCATATGTTCAATAAATACAGCTTTTCCACCTTTTTTTAATACTCTATACACTTCGTCTATTCCTTTTTCAGGATTTGGTACGGTACAAAACACACATGAGGAAAATACTGAGTCAAATGTATTATCAGGAAAACTCATATTTTCAATATCCATCTCCAATAATTTCACATTTTTTAGTCCCAATAATTCGGCTTTTTTCTTAGCTAAATCCAACATCCCTATGGAAAAATCTATCCCTGTAACATCTGAGTCTTTTTTATAGTATTTTAAACAAGCTCCACTTCCAATTCCAATCTCCAATATTTTTCCCTCTAACATATTGACAGCTTCTTTTTTTATCCCATTCATAGGCATCTTCTCTTCCATCTTATCAAAAATTTTGGCCATTCGACTATACTTATCTTTTGTTTCCATTTTAACCCTCCTAACTCTTTTTATTTTATACTAAAAGAAAATCTCTTATTCAACAGTATATATTATTCAAATAATATATACAAGGAGGTTCTATGGATAATCTTTTACAAAGAAAACTGCGACTTGGAATTGCAGCTTGTCAATTTGGTTCAAAAGTAAGATACAATGGAAAAGGAATCGATCTTTCACAACATCTAGGTAGAGATAGAGGTCAATTTATTTGGACTCCTGTTTGCCCTGAAATTATGAGTGGAATGGGGGTTCCTAGAGCTAGTATTAAACTTTCTGGAGGAAATGGTTTTGATTTTTGGAATGGAAAGGCCAATATAAAAAACAAAGATGGCGAGAATAAAAATGATATGATAAAAAAAGGGGCTATTGCCTGTTTTGAAACTCTGGAAAGAGCTGATATAGATGCTTATATATTTATGGAGGGAAGCCCATCTTGTGGGGTTTACAGAACCAGTTTAAAAAATCAGAGACTTGGAAATCCTCCTGGAGTTTTTGGTGCTTTACTTTTGGAAAAAGGAGTCTTTTTAATTAGCTCTATTGATTTACAAAGTCCAATTAGATGGTGGGACTGGAAAAGAAGACTGGTAGCTTTTGTTTGGATTAAAGAACAAAATATTGACTCAAAAGAGATTTTAAAAGATATCTGGGATAAGGTTAAATATGTTCTCTATGAGCTACATGAAGAGGAAGCCCAAGCATTGAGAGATAGAATAAGAGAGGTTCTAAGCTCCACTGAATTCATATCTGATGAAACTTACAGTGCTCTTAAAATATCAATTCTTAATCTCCTTAGAAAACCAGCTAAATTGGATAATATTAAAAAATGCTTATGGGCTAACTACTTAGAGTTAAAACAGAGAGAAAATATTGAAGTTAAAGATATCTTTGAACCTCATACTTTGAGAAATATGACCCATATTGCTCAGGAGTTGCTTGGAATAGAGATTGAAGCTAGAAAGAAAAATATTTTATTTAGAAGTTCTCCTATAAACTATAAGCCAGATAGATAATTTATTTCCAAAAAAAGAGAAAAGACCGTGTCTACTCAGTCTTTTCTCTTTTTCACTTTATTATCCACACTTTATCTAAAAATAGTTTATCTCATTTTATTTATAATAAAACTAACATTTCTTCCACTTACCTCTGCAAGCTCTTCTTCATCAATAGGCATAACTTTAGATACATTATTTTCATAACTAAATATCTCTTGTGTCTTAGTGATTACAGAATTTTTTAAAGAAAATTGGTTATTCTCAGTTTCCTTACTTTTTAAACCTCTTGCATATATATTCATTGCCAATAACAATCCCACTATAATATATACAATTTTCTTACTC
>NZ_DBGBQB010000046.1:0-2373 GCF_048470075.1 Cetobacterium sp.
CTTTTAATTTGTCACAAAAGTTCTTAGCCTTATCTGGATTTACAAGCATTGAGCTTTTAAAATATTTTTTCAATTTTATTTTCATAAAGTTATTTTCTCCTAATTTAATTTGTTTGGTCAAAATGCTCTATATTTAGGTTATAGTCTCTCTTTCCTATCAACTTTCCATTTTTACTATAGTAGCTCCAAATACCTACGGCTTGACCATTATAAAATTTTCCTATAATATGAGGCTTTCCATTGTCATGATAAAGTTTAAATAGACCATGGTCTTTTCCTTTTAAATAGTAAGTTTGAAATGTTTTATTTCCATCCTCACCATATAGGACATACTTACCGTTTAATTCTCCATTTTTCCAATTCTCTATAGATTTTATTTTCCCATTAGTATAAAAAGACAACCACTTCCCTTCTGGTATCCCATTTTTATAAAACTCTCTATCTTTTTGAAATGTCACCATTCCCGTTAGAGGACTACCTGTAGTTTTGACGAAAATTTTCCCACCTTTGTTTAAAATTTTAGAGTAATCTACCTCTGAATATTTTGCAAAAGCTAATTCAGTCATTAAATAAAAAATTACTGAAAATTTTTTCAACATTTTATCCCCTCACTATCTTTTCTCTATGCCTATGATTTTTACAGATTTTTCCATCTTATTTTTTACAATAAATTTATCGTAAAAAAATATCCCCATAAACGCTATTATTAATCCACCAAAACTAGCTCCTATACACTCACCCTCTGATAATCCAATCTTAGCAGCTGTAAAATAAGCCAAAAACATAACTATTAGAGGAAATATATATACAACCATTGCAGCTTTAAAAACTTGATTGTCTTCCATTTCAAAAGTTACAATATCCCCTACTTTTATATCCTCTCCATTGGAAATAAAAGTGAAGTCATTTGCAATTTTAGCGCTATCACTACACTTATTACAATGTGAACAAGCACTCTCTTTATACATTGAAATAGTAACTTTGTTTCCTAATTTTTCCTTAACTAATCCACTATTTTTCATACTTTGCTCCTTATTGAAATGCTTATAGTGAAATTATAACATATTTTTACTAGAACCTAAAATAATTTTAAATAAAAAAAAGTATAGATTTTATTCTATACTTTTAAAGTTGAATCTATATTATAATTTATCGTGTAGTGTACCACCTACTGCACACTTACAACCCATTCCTACCTCTACACATCTACTTGGGTCTATATAAACTATATCCCAACCATCATCTTCATCGTCACCATATCCAACTTCACCTATGAACATTAGCTCAAGACCTTTTGCTTTTAACTCCTCTTCACTTTGTCCTATTTTTTTTAAAAATTCCTCTTTAGTTAACATATGCGTCACTCCTAGTCTGTTTATTATATACCTTAATAATACACTATTTTTGTGTAGTTGTCAACTGGCAATTTGTTTTTTTAAAACTATTTTTTAAGTTTTAATTTTTAGTAAAAAATGTTATAATATTTTTTGGTAATACAAATATAGAAATGAGGTAAATAATGAAAGTTTTAGTTATAGGTGACGTAGTCGGAAATCCAGGTAGAAAAACTTTAAAAGCATATCTTGATAAATATAAAAATGATTATGATTTTATTATTGTTAATGGAGAAAATGCTGCTGCTGGATTTGGAATTACTGCAAAACTTTGTGATGAGATTTTAGATTGGGGAGTAAATGTTATAACAAGTGGAAACCACATTTGGGATAAAAGAGAGATTTATGACTATTTAGAAAGAACTAACAGAGTTTTACGTCCACATAATTATCCCAATGGTGTTCCAGGAACTGGATACACAATTTTAAAAGATAGAAAAGGAAATAAAATAGCTGTTGTATCTCTTCAAGGAAGGGTTTTTATGCCACCAATTGATTGTCCATTTACAGTGGCAAACAACTTAATAGAGGAGATTAGAAAAGAGTGCAAACACATCATTATAGATTTTCATGCGGAAGCCACATCGGAGAAATTAGCTTTAGCTAACTATCTAGATGGAAAAGTATCTGTAGTTTACGGAACTCATACTCATGTTCAAACTGCTGATAACAAAATTCTTCTTGAAGGAACTGGATATATCAGTGATGTTGGAATGACTGGTTCAGATAATGGTATAATTGGAATGAATAAAGAATCGATTATTCCTAAATTCTTAACTGCTTTACCGCAAAAATTTGAGATTGCAGAGGGTAAAGAAAGAATAAATGGTTTAAATATAGAACTGGATGATGAAACTGGTGAATGTATAAAAATAGAAAGAATTAACCTCTCTCTTATAGAGTTAGGAATATTTAATTAGGAAGGTCTTTATGAAAGTTGTTGAAATAAAAGTTATATTTGATAGTGATAGTATTGATA
>NZ_DBGBQB010000047.1:0-2029 GCF_048470075.1 Cetobacterium sp.
CTCTGATTTAACATATTTAACGTTTTGTTAAATCTACTCATTAATAACCCTTTCAATATATTTTTTTATTGTATTAAAATAGATTTTTTTTGATTTTCTCTTCATTGTAAGTAAAAAATTCACATCTATATTTTCTTCCAAAGAGCAAAGGTTGATAGCTTGCTCCTCAATTTTTAGTTTTTCATACTCATCATATTCATCGAAAACCTTTAATATATCTACAGATATGTCTGTTTCGTCTATCAACTCTTTCAAACTATTTATAACTGGTTTTTTCACTGTTCTTCTGGCTTGGTTAATCTTTTTCTTACTGATTAATCCCTTCTCTTTCACAATATTGTTAAAAAGTGTTAAGTTTTGTTTTGAAACATCACTCTCTTGACTTAAGAGGTTTTTTAGAACACCATTAATATACTGAACCAGTGTAGTTTTTATATTGGAGTTTAAGTTTTTATATATAATTTTTAAAACTTCAATTAATACTACCTCTCCCTCTTCTATAAAAATCTTTTTTATCTTTGTATCTGTTCTCTTATCCCAAGATCTTGAAACATAGATGTTTTTCTTAGCTTTTTGAATATTTTTTATAACCTCTTCTGGATATGCAAACTCACTATTTTTCTCTGTCTTTTTTATAATCTCTTTTTTTGGTGTTGCCTTTTTTTCTATTTTTAAAATCTCTTTTTCTACTCTTTTCTCTTCAGGCTTTTCCTCTATAACCTCAACAATTTCAGCTTCCTCTATATCATCACCACTAAAACCAGGTCTTTCTATATATCTTTCCTTCTCTTTTGAGTATGTTATCTCCTTTGGTCTATTGGACTTGGAAGTTTCAATAAAGGATGAAACATGACACTCTCCATCTTTTTCACTATTGAATTTATATATTATATAGTATGTGTCCTCCTCTTTATCCTGATATGAATCATAATACTCCACATATCCCAGCTCAACTAACACATCATAAGCTTTTTCTACCCTTTTTAAAACCTGTTTCATTCTACAAAGAACATAGGTCTTTGTATCTCCATTTTTATTTACTCTCTCTGTTGTCTGCTCCGTTTTTAATGGTATTATCGCTGCTATTGTTCTAAGATTTATCCTATCTTCCTGCTTTTCATATCTAATTTTACTAATATATTTATAAATTCTACCAGCTATTGGGTCTTTTGCTAAAATTTCCATCAACGCTTTTGAATTATATTTTATATATCTTTTATCACTGATTTTTTTTCTTATATTTTTATTTAAAGTTACTCTATAATAGATTTTTTTCCCTTTTTTTAATTTTTGATATGTTAAAAGTTTAAACTCTTCATCTTCAAATTTATATTTTCCTAACTTCGTATGATTCGATACTATAAATTGATATTCAGTATTTTTCAGATTTTTTAATGCTTGCTCAACTTTTGTGTAATAGGTTCTATTCATCTTATTTCCTAAAAAATTTACAATAAAATCTGAAATTTCAAACTCTATATACTCATCTTCATCATCTAAATCTTTTTTAGCTTCATAGGTTGAAATCAAATATGTATATATCTTTTCCTCAAAAATTGAGGGTTGAAAAACTTTATCTCTTGAATCCTTTGCAACCAATGTACAGTACATTGTTACTCCTAAATCCTCAAATGAGTATTGAAAATTAACTCTTTTATTCTGTTTCTGTGGAGTAAAAAATGGAAATACTATCATTTCTACAGGTATATTTATTACATTATCTTTTAAATTCAAAAAATTTCCAGTTTCTTTTATAATAACTTCTCTCACTTCTATATCTGGCAATTGATTTAATCTTATATCAATTTTTGTTATATCTGTTAAAAGTGATCCTGTAGAAGTAATATTAAAATTTTCTACAATATCCTCTTTTTCTTTTTTCACCTTCTTCTCCATAAAAACCTCTCTATAATTTTATAATACCAAATATGTATATATACAATAATAAATATATCTAGCACAATATAATATAACATTTTTTCTGTATATTAACAATAATATTTTTCTGTTTTTTATATCCCTTATTAAC